>CAVKQB010000005.1:0-65809 GCA_963658575.1 Leyella stercorea
GCTGCGTGTATCTGACCAACGGAGAGCCCGTGCCTGAGGAGGTGCAGGACTACACGGATCTCACTTTTGAGAATCTGGCAGCGTTGTCATAACCTAATTGTTTAGCAACTGCCCAACGCCAGGCAGAGCAATCCCAATAGAATACCCACCAAGCAGGCAATCTTTTTGCCAGGGCTTTTTTCTTTGAGTACAATCAATCCGTAGAGGAACGCAATGAGCGTCCCTCCTCTTCGTATGGTCGATACGACGGATATGAGCGAATCCGTGTCGCTCAATGCCAGCATATAGACATAGTCGCTCAACACGAGGAAGACGGAGATACCCGCAATCGCCCAAGTCCAGCGGAGCGGAGAGGCGGGGGTGTCTTTCCGTCGCTCTATTCCTTTGGTGATAATGAGTGCCACCGCCATTATCACGGTTTGGTAGAAAGTGTAATACACCTGTACGGCGTTGTGGTCAAAGTGCCGCATCATGTACTTGTCGTACAGTCCGCTCCCCGCCCCAATCAGTATGGCAAGCGCGAGGAAGACATAGTATTTTCCCCGCCCTGCGGGCAGTTCATCTGTGGCTTTCCCTACCTTATGCTCCACGAGCGAGAGGGCGAATATGCTCCCTAGGGCGCAGACGATGCCCGCCCATTGCCAGCCGTTCAGCACCTCGCCGAAGAGTACCATCGCACCGAGCAGCGTCCACATCGGGCGGGTGGCTTGCATGGGAGAAACAATAGACAGCGGCAGGTATTTAATGGCGATGTAGGCGCACACCCACGAACTGAGTACGATGCACGATTTGAGCAGTATCAGCAAGTGCGCTTTCGTGCCAATAAGAGGCACATAGAACAGGGTTTTCTGCATCATATCGGGCGCACAGCGGGACAGTACGAGCGGCACACAGAGTATGGCGGACGAGACAAGCAAACTGAAAGTCAGCACATTCAGCACACCGTTCTGTTGCAATGCCCGTTTCTTGCTTATATCATAGAAGCCCAAGCAAATGGCCGACAGTACGCTTAATAGCACCCACATAATAGATCCAGTGTTCAATTAGTCCTTGCTATGGTAGCGGCGATACTTGGCTGGCCATGCGGCGATGCGCTGGGGAACTTTGATAATCCAACGCACACATTTGTCGGCGGCGAAATGGAGCGTATCGTACCAGTGCTCCTGCGGTAATACAACCTCGCCGCCACGCTGCGCTGCCGATTCGTGTATCAATGCGTCGATACGCGCTTTCTGCTTGCCTGCGGAGTGTTGGAACAGGCGCACAACGACAGACGGCACAGAATAAAAGCGCGACAGCCACGAATGGGCGCAAAGTTGCCGCCCTTGCAGGTCGTACAACAGCGTGGAAGTGCCGTCGCTGTGGCGTTTGGGCATCAGGTAGAGCGTCCGGAAATTGGCAGCCAACCAAAGAAAAAACTGATAGTACGGTTCGATGATTTCGGGGCGGTCGAATGTGTAGTTTTTGCCCAACGAATCGACATCGTACGCCGCTATCATCGCCGCCTTGTGTTCAGCGTAACGGAACGCCTTTACCGCCTCGCGCGAAAATTTTGTGCGGATAAGCCGCAAATCGAAAACATTGAAAAACGGATTGGTAACCAACGGATTACCACTACGCAACGACTCTCGGCCGCCATCGGGACAGCCCGCATTGGCATAGCCGTTTGCAACCACATAATCGACCAAATCAAACACCGCCTGCGGGTCGGTGATGAAACAATCTTCATCGACATTGATGGCAATATCGCAGTCGGTATCGGCAAGCATGGTATAGAAATAGCCGTCCGCCGATTGGTCGGTAAGGCGCACGCAGGGATAGCCCAATTCCTCGTAAAAAGCCTTGGAAAGGCGATAAAGCCGCAGGTCGAACGAGCGGCAGAAAAATTTGATACGGAGCAAATTATCTCTCATGGGGTGTGTCGATTAGCGATTGAAACGTTTTCTGCACTGCCTCGTAGGAGTAATGGTCGAGATAGACCTGACGGGAGTAGGCATTGAAGCGGGGACGGGGTTGAGAGGCAAAGCGATTGAGGCAAGCGATGAATTCCTCTGCCGTATTGCACAAGCCGCCCACGCGGTCGTAGTCTGCTGTATAGCCCTCGAACGCCTCTTGCGTGCCGATGATATTCTTGCCGTACATCAGTGCTTCACAAGTCTTTACTTTCATACCACTGCCGGAGAAGATAGGCAGCACCACAATGTCCGCCTGCTCGATGTAGGATTGCAGGTCGGGCGCATCGCTAATGACCTCGATGTCTTTTAGGAGCGGGGACTCGGCTTTGAGTTTTGCCATACCCTTGCCCACGATACGGAGGTCGATATTCGCATAAGGTAGTACATGCTCCACAAACCACAGGATACCTTGATTATTCGGCGTGAAATATGCCCCAAAGAAGAGGCATTGCAGACGGGGATGAGTGAGTTCGGCAGTTGGAGTATAAGTCATGCGGTCGGACAGGGCAATGGGAATGAGCGTGTCGGGACGGCGACCATAGCGTTGCGCTATCTGGTCAGCATCCCGCTCGTTGAGCGCAATGACACGGTCTGCATATTGGCACGAATAGCGGTCGTTGCGGTCGGCGGTACGGATAATGATATTGCGCCCCGGCAGGTGGGGCAGTTTGGCATCGAAATAGACCGCCTCTACATTATGGAAATAGACCAGAATCTGCCCCTTATAGCCGCTCTGCTTGAGGCGCTTGGCTACAATACCGAACAGGCTGCGGTCGATAAAGACATAGTCGTAGGACTGCGCCTGCTGCACAAGGTGGCGCACACGCCGGGGCGTAAGACCGTAATAGTAGTGGAACAGGAAAAAGAAAGCCCCGCGAACATAGCCCCACAGTGTCTTGCGGGCGTACTCGTCGTGAACATAATAGGAGTCGATGTTCTCGTCGCCGACGAGGCGGCGGAGCATATCATAGTTCTTTTGGCTGCCCTGACCGCCTCCTTCGAGGATGCCACGGGAACGCTTGTACCAGATGAAAAGAATAGTGGACATAATTTAGGGGTGGGGAATTATTTGTGGGTGATGGTTTGGATAGTATCTATTATCTCCATAGCGGTCTTACGAGGAATACGAATGGACTGCGCTGCTGCCAACATATCGGCGGTGGTAGGGTTGCCTTTGCCCATCACCGATGTGGCATGCTCGCCATTATATCCCTGTTTGCAACGGGTCAAATCGTACGCCGGTGCTAATGCCCATTTGTCCTCGTGGCAGATAAAACTAAAGTTCTTGGCGTGGTCGTCCTTATTGCCGATAATGACATTGAACACCATACGACGGAACATCTGCTCCACCTGCTTGGGGTCTTGGGTTATATAGCCGGTCAGAGCCAACAGCGTCTTATAGTCTGTCTTGGGCGGATAGATGGATTCGCTGAGCAACGCAGCGGCAGTGGCAATATGCAGCCGTTGCCCATCGGAAGTGAGGTCGAAACGCCGAGAAGCGAAGAACTCACCGTCTATCAGTTGAAAATCTGGCACATCTATTCCACATTGGCGGGCAAGGCAGTTGTAATGATACTCCTCACGCCCCATATCTTGCGGGTCGTAGGTATGGCGGAACTTCACCAACCAATGCCCCGTTTCGTTGGTCAACAAGCATTTAGGGCGACAGCCTCCACTGTTACCGCTATTGAAATACAGCACATCGGCATCTTGTGTGTTCCGCTCTTGAAACACATCCAATGCCAACTGCTGCAAGGCATGCAGTTCGGGCAAGACACGATTGCCGCTTAGGGTTTGCTCGGGGACATAGCAAAGTGCGCCCATACCCGTGCTGCCGACAATACTGAGCCTCTGCAAAGGCGTGAGCGACATATCGTCCACACCTTGATTGCGCAACATACGGTTCAGTAAATAGCGTCCGTAGCCGTCAGGAAGACTGTCTTCGAAGATACCAAAATTACCGTAGAAAGGTGTAGGCGGCGCGATGAACAAGTCCGGCTTAAGTGGCAAGTCCAGCGGGGAAATGGAGAACCCGTCGTGCAGCCACTCCTTGCTGTACTGAAATGTACACCGCCGACCGTCGGCTGCCATTGAGAGCGTGCCGACACAGCGGTCGTGGTACAACACCGACAATTTATTGATTGAACTGATTGCGACCATGCTTACGGTTCTTATTGCTATTGATGGTTTCCAACTCCTCCATGGTCTTATAGATCGGCTCTGCCATGACTTGTTTCAACGACTCCTTGTAGCCCAACGCCTTGCAGAGTGCGGCATACTGACGCAGGGAAATGGTGTACTGCGTTTCGAACTTGGCAATGGTCGGCACAGGCACGCCGCTCATCATCGAAAGCGCCTCCCGTGAAAGTGTGCGCTCCAAACGCCGATGACGCAACTGCTCCGCCAGATATTGCAGTATATCCTGCTCGGATTCGGTATCGAAAGTGTATAATAAATTCATACTATTGTATCTATTATATTACAAATCGCCACATTACTAATACTATTGTATTTGTTATACAAAATTCATGCCATAAGAGAATAGGGAAGATTCTAAATACATAGGCGGGGCTTTCTGTTGGCGAAAAATTTTCAAATGTTCGGAGAAAAATCTGCGATTCTCGAATGGAACGGGTGGTATTATTGGTGTATTATAGATCTGTTTCTAAAGCGCGGGCGATGATGTCGTCCTTGTCATACGAGCGCATGCGCAATGCTTTCACAAAAGTAGAGATAATTTTCGAATTGCACAACAACGCCGTGGCACGCAAGCCGCACATCGCCACGCCACAAACAAAATTTGCCCCACCTTTTGGGCAGGGCAAATCGTTCGGTTTATTCCAAGCAAAATCAGTCTTTCAGTTTTGCGCAGATAAATTCACGGTTCAAACGAGCGATGTGCGTCAGCGAAACGCCTTTGGGGCATTCGGCGGCGCAGGCACCTGTGTTGGTGCAGTTGCCAAAACCGAGTTCGTCCATCTTCGAGAGCATGGCTTTGGCGCGCGCGGCGGCCTCTACTCTGCCCTGCGGCAACAACGCCAACTGGCTCACTTTGGCGGCTACGAACAACATGGCCGAGCCGTTTTTGCACGCAGCAGCGCACGCACCGCAACCGATACACGAGGCAGCGTCCATCGCTTCGTCGGCTTTGGCTTTCGGAATCGGAATGGCATTGGCATCGGTGCTGACACCCGTATTCACCGAGATGTAGCCACCGGCCTGCATTATCTTGTCGTAGGCACCACGGTCGACCATCAAATCTTTGATGACGGGGAAAGCGTGCGAACGCCACGGCTCCACGGTGATGGTTTCGCCGTCGTGGAATTTGCGCATGTGCAGTTGGCAGGTTGTTACGCCGCTGTCGGGTCCGTGCGGATGCCCGTTGATGTAGAGCGAACACATGCCACAGATGCCTTCGCGGCAGTCGTGATCAAAGGCGATAGGCTCTTTGCGCTCGCTGATGAGTTGTTCGTTCAACACATCGAGCATTTCGAGAAACGAGCTGTCGGTCGAGATGTTTTTCAGTTCGTACACTTCGAACGAGCCCTTGGCTTTCGGGCCGGCCTGACGCCAAACTTTTACTTTGATATTTATTGTCTTTTCCATTGCCGCTTAATTTTTATAGTTTCTGGTCTTTCTTTCGGTAAATTCGTAGTCGAGCCGTTCTTTGAGCAGCTTCGGTTCCTGATTTTCGCCCATGTATTTCCAGCAGGCGACATACGAGAATTTGTCGTCTTGGCGCAAGGCCTCGCCTTCGGGCGTTTGGTACTCTTCGCGGAAATGTCCGCCGCACGATTCTTCGCGGTTCAATGCGTCGCGCGCCATCAGTTCGCCTATCTCCAAGAAGTCAGACAGGCGCAAGGCTTTTTCGAGTTCGACGTTCAAGTCGTTGCGCGAGCAGGGGATATAGACTTCGGTCCAGAACACTTTTTTCAACGCTTTGATTTTTTCGAGAGCGGTTTTCAAGCCTTCGGCGGTGCGTCCCATGCCTACAAATTCCCACATCACCAAACCGAGTTCGCGGTGAATGCTGTCTACCGAACGGTGCCCTTGAATGGCCATCAGACGGTCGATTTTAGCGTTCACGGCCTTTTCGGCTTCGACAAATTCGGGCAGTTCGACGCTCATGCGCGGCACTTGAATCTGGTCGGCCAAATAGTTCTGAATGGTGTAAGGCAGCACGAAATAGCCGTCGGCCAAGCCCTGCATCAGAGCCGATGCGCCCAAACGGTTGGCGCCGTGGTCGGAGAAGTTGGCTTCGCCTATGCAGAACAAGCCTTTGATGGAGGTTTGCAGTTCGTAATCGACCCAAATGCCGCCCATTGTGTAGTGAATGGCGGGGAAAATCATCATCGGCGTTTCGTACGGATTCTCATCGACGATTTTTTCGTACATCTGGAACAGATTGCCGTATTTCTGCTCGACAACCTTTTTGCCAAGGCGATCGATGGCGTATTTGAAATCGAGATAAACGGCCAAACCGGTCGAATTTACGCCAAAACCGGCATCGCAGCGTTCTTTGGCGGCACGCGAAGCCACGTCGCGCGGCACCAAGTTGCCAAACGCCGGATAGCGACGTTCCAAGTAGAAGTCGCGGTCTTCGTCGGGAATATCGGTCGGTTTCAGTTTGCCAGCGCGTATGGCTTCGGCATCTTCTTTCTTTTTCGGCACCCAGATGCGGCCGTCGTTGCGCAACGATTCCGACATCAGCGTCAGTTTCGATTGGAATTCGCCATGCTTCGGAATGCAGGTCGGGTGAATCTGCGCAAAGCACGGATTGGCAAAATAGGCACCTTTGCGGTACATCTGCATGGCCGCCGAACCGTTCGAGGCCATGGCGTTGGTCGAGAGGAAGAACGTGTTGCCGTAGCCACCCGAACCAACCACTACTGCGTGAGCAAAGAAGCGTTCGATTTTGCCGGTAATCAGGTTGCGGGCGATGATGCCGCGGGCGCGACCGTCGATAATCACTACATCGAGCATCTCGTGGCGCGTGTACATCTTCACCGTGCCTTTTTTAATCTGGCGACTCAATGCCGAATAGGCTCCGAGCAACAGTTGTTGGCCGGTTTGACCTTTGGCGTAGAATGTGCGCGACACTTGTGCGCCGCCAAACGAGCGGTTGTCGAGCAAGCCGCCGTATTCACGGGCGAAAGGCACGCCTTGCGCCACACATTGGTCGATGATATTGTTCGACACTTCGGCCAAACGGTAGACGTTGGCTTCGCGAGCGCGGTAGTCGCCGCCTTTGATGGTGTCGTAGTAGAGGCGATATATCGAGTCGCCGTCGTTTTGGTAGTTTTTGGCTGCGTTGATACCGCCTTGCGCAGCGATGGAGTGTGCGCGGCGCGGCGAGTCCTGAATGCAGAAGTTCAGCACGTTGAATCCGAGTTCGCCCAGCGAGGCAGCCGCCGATGCACCAGCCAATCCCGTGCCCACCACGATGATGTCGAGGCGGCGTTTGTTGGCGGGGTTCACCAATTTCTGATGGGCTTTGTAGTTCGTCCATTTTTCGGCCAGAGGGCCTTCGGGTATTTTAGCGGTAACATAGTCGCCTTCGACGGCCGTTTCGACGGCTTTTTTGGCGGCGTGAACCACCTTTTCGGCAGCAACTTTGGTCGCTTTCACAGCCTCTTGCGTGGCATCGTCGGCAACGACTTCGGCCACTTTTTTGCGCACGGTCTTCACCACCTTTTCGGCAGCGGCCTTGGCGGTTTCGATAGCAGTTTCTTTCTTGTTTGCCATATCTCTGTCAAGTTTTATGCGTTAAAATTAAAGGGCACAGCATGCGCCGAGCGAATAACCGAAATAGTAAACCACCACGGCAGCAAACATCAGCACGATGAGCGTAGCCACAATGTTGCCAATGCACTTGATGCGCGGCATCCACACGTCGTTGTTCCAACCCAATGTGTGTAGCGCGCTCCACACGCCGTGCGTCAGGTGATACCACAGCGCACCGAGCCACAGCAGATAGAGTACCACATAGTACCACTGCGAGAAGGTGTACTTAATCAGTTCCACACCGCTTGCGGGCTCGTGGCCGAGAATTTCGACCAACTGCATCTTAGCCCAAAAGTTGAACAGGTGCAACGCCAAACCGCAGAGAATGATGAAGCCAAGCACCAACATGTTTTTCGATGCCCACTCCACCTGCTCCTGACGGGCGGTAACGGCGTAACGTTCGCGACCACGGGCGCGGTAATTCTGCACCGTCAGCACAAAGGCGTAGCAAATGTGCACCACGGCCAAAAACGCCAGCCCCAGCGTGCCTACCAAGGCATACCAGTTCGCACCCAGAAATTCGCAAATCGCATCGTAGCCCGATTCGGAAATGATGGCCACGAGATTCATCGTGCCGTGAAAAAGCAGAAACAGCACCAAACAGGCACCCGTTACGCTCATCACGACTTTTCTTCCGATGGAAGAGTTTGTCAACCAAGTCATAAAAAGTTTGTTTTAAGTATAAGTAATTAGTAGTTAAAGAATTATCGCGCTTCGCATTGCCGCACACGACAATATCGAAACAAAATACAAAGATAGTCGATTTTCGGCAAATGCGCAAACTAAACCGAAAAAAAATATTTTTTTGCTCCACCATTTGGCACTCTCGAAAGAAAAGCGTACCTTTGTACGAATATTTACAGTTCGACCGATGAACCGCGAACATCAGCAAGCGACCGACGAATTTGAGGCAAAATTGGAGAGGCTCATATTCCTGTTCGAGAACGCCCAAAGCCGCGCCGATAAGTTGCAAAACGCGCTCGACGAGGCCAACGGCAAACTGATGGACGCACATCGGGAAATAGTCGAACTCCGCACGAAATACGAAAACCTGAAAATGGCACGCATGGTCGGATTCTCGGAAGAAGACAAGAAAAAAGCCTACCGACGCGTGTCGGGTTTTATGCGGAAAATTGACAGTTGTTTGGAATTGCTTAACGATTGACGCACTCCATGACGCACACAGACAAACTTCAGATAACGCTATCGATAGCAGGCCGGCGCCTACACCTGACGATAGACCGCGACGAAGAATTCGTCTTCCGCGAGGCAGCGCGAAAATTGAGCAACCGAATAGATTATTTGTACAAAGCATACCCAAAGGCCGACTACGCCTCGATTCTCACCGTAGCAGCACTCGAAAAAGCCATCGACTGCGAAAAAGGAATCGGCAACCACGAAAGCATGCCTTTGCGAAGCAAAATAAACGAGTGGTCGGCACTTATCGACCGCGTACTCGCCAACGAATAATCGCCCTGCCTTCGGGCAATCCTGCCATTTTCCACACATAAGCCACCCAAAAAGGCCGACCATTTCGCCGCGAAAAGTATTCGACGACGCACCCTATTTTATGCACAAAAACAGAGAAAAAACATACGAACACTAAAAAACACGAAAAATTATGAACATCACACTATTTATTATCATCGCCGTAGCGGCACTTGCTGGCGGCGGCGCACTCGGCTGGCTCATCACGCACATCAGCGTGAAAGGACGCGTGCAAAAAACACTGAAACAGGCCGAAAAAGATGCCGAAGAGTTGAAGCGCAACAAGATGCTCGAAGCCAAAGAAAAATTCCTGAACCTGAAATCGGACTTCGAAAAAGAGGTGGCCGACCGCAACGCCAAAGTGCAAGAGATGGAAAACCGCGCCAAACAGGCCGAATCGCGCATACAACAACGCGAACAAAGCCTGAACCAACGCCAAAACGAGCTGAATCAACGCCAAGGCGAACTGCAACGGCGCAACAACGAAATCGACGCCATCAAAGAGAACCTCGACAAGCAACTGCAACTCGTCGACGAGAAAAAACAGGAACTCGAACGGCTGCACTTCCAAGCCACCGAAAAACTGTCGGCCATATCGGGACTTTCGGTCGAACAGGCCAAAGCGCAACTCGTCGAAAACATCAAAGACGAAGCCAAAACCGATGCCATGGCATACGTGAACGAAATGATGGAAGAGGCCAAAATGACGGCCAACAAAGAGGCTAAACGCATCATCATACAAACGATACAACGCGTAGCCACCGAAACCGCCATCGAAAACTCGGTTACCGTGTTCCACCTCGAATCGGACGAAGTGAAAGGCCGCATTATCGGCCGCGAAGGGCGCAACATACGCGCACTCGAAGCCGCCACTGGCGTGGAAATCATCGTCGACGACACACCCGATGCCATCGTACTTTCGGGCTTCGACCCCGTGCGCCGCGAGATAGCACGCTTGGCTCTGCACCAATTGGTTCAAGACGGACGCATACACCCTGCACGCATCGAAGAGGTGGTAGCCAAAACACGCAAACAGGTCGAAGAGGAGATTGCCGAAGTGGGCAAACGCACCACCATCGACCTCGGCATACACGGCCTGCACCCCGACCTTATCCGCCTAATCGGCAAGATGAAATACCGCTCGTCGTACGGACAAAACCTGCTGCAACACGCACGCGAAACCGCCAACCTCTGCGCCGTGATGGCCGCCGAACTCGGACTGAATCCGCAGAAAGCCAAACGCGCCGGCCTGCTGCACGACATAGGCAAAGTGCCCGACGACCAACCCGAACTGCCACACGCCATCTTGGGCATGAACTTGGCCGAAAAGTACAAGGAGAAACCCGACATCTGCAACGCCATCGGCGCACACCACGACGAGGTGGAGATGACCTCGCTCATCGCGCCCATCGTGCAAATATGCGATGCCATATCGGGCGCACGCCCTGGCGCACGCCGCGAGATAGTGGAGGCCTACATCAAACGCTTGAACGACCTCGAAAAACTTGCGCTCTCCTACCCCGGCGTGGTGAAAACCTATGCCATACAAGCCGGCCGCGAACTGCGCGTCATCGTGGGTGCCGACCGCGTGGACGACAAAGCCGTGGAGACACTCTCGTACGACATCGCCAAGAAGATTCAGGACGAGATGACCTACCCCGGCCAAGTGAAAATCACCGTGATACGCGAAACACGCGCCGTAAGTTACGCCAAATAAAAACGCTGACAAAAAAACGGAATCGGGCTGCAAACATTGCAGCCCGATTTTTTCACGCGCATCTTCGCGCATCGTTTTATTGCCATTGACCTTTCTGCCAATATTGATTTACACAAAACAATTCTCCTTTGGGAAACTCCTTAATATTGGATATTGCTTGTCCTTTCTGTATTTTTTCCAAACTACGATAAGCCTTGGCACCATCTTTATCCGTCAGCCCCAAGAATCTATTTATTGGCCTCACATTATTTTTATCCTTTATATCAAGCAAAAAAGCAATTTCGCACATTGATGAAAAGTCGAACCCTTTTTGATTATATTCCTCTATACCTTGGGACAACAACACAATGGAAACCCCTTTTGAACGTATCTCACGCAGCATTTTTTCCAATATTTCCTCATATCTCTTTTCCTTGAACAATACATGCGCCTCATCAATCAATATCACATAGCGCAATGCCTTGATATTGTCTTCAGTAGGAGTATTATCCATATTCATAAACACATTGTACATATAGTTGATAATCAAAAATAAAGACGTGAAGCGCACAGGGATGGGAAGATCGCCCGACAAAGAAAGATACAAATTTTTATTCAGAAAGTTCGATTCGTTTTTTTTGTCGTCTACAAAAATTTTATAACGGCTCAAGTCATCCATTATTTCGGTCAGGCTATCCTGCTTGTCATATATTTCCAATAACCTTTCGTTAATTTGCGAAATTGTAGGATAAACGCCGCCACGCGCTTCCATAAAAGCGGCAGCAGTAGCATCCCGAAGCCTTCCCTTTTGTTTTGGCCCCAAATTCAGCGAACATTTGCAGACAATATCCACAAATTTGTCGATGCCCATATTTTTGTTTTGCTCATTCACATTATCAATGAAAGTGAGTGGATTTATCGGAAACGGCGTATTAGGTACATCAATAAACTCGGTTTTCGTGTCATTGAAAAATTTTTCATAGGTCATCACATCATCCTGCTTCAACCCCTTAAAATCCAAATAAATATAGTTTACATGCCCATTCGACTTCTCATAGATTTGCGAAATAACGTCTTTGGCGAATTCAGTTTTTCCAGTTCCCGAATTTCCGGCGACAGCAATATGGCAATTATTATATAGCGTACTGTCATTCATGCTTAAATAAACAGGGGCGTTGTTTCCAATGGTTCGACCAACCTCCAATTTGATAAGGTTTGAAAAATAGGCTTTTTTAACATTTTGATTGTTGTTTCTCACATGGCCATTCGGAACATCCACATCAACCAAATGTTGGATACCCTTTTCTATATACTCGTTCAAGAAATCAAAGAAAGTATATTCGTTGCTTTCGAAAATTTTATCCAACAATGACAAACCATCGTCAATGTGCATTTTAATGTATTTCGGGATGCTGTCGTCCGTTTTGTAAACGCCATAATATTGACATATCAATGCGATATAAAAATCTCGATATTGTGGGTCAAATAATATATGTTCCTTGTATTCCTTGCCCTTGGAATCCGCCGCATCATTGACATTGAACTTTTTCCCCTGTTGCAAAGAATAGGCCAACGCTATGCGGGCGATCACATTCTCTGCTATATTTTCTCCCAATTTTGGAGTAAGGCGACGGATTATTTCCTGACTCGCTTCTGACGTTTTGATGTTAATTTGCGCCATGACTAATTTGATTGTATGTTGTGAATAAATTTGACGGTTCCGTTTCCATAAATTCAGAACTATCTGTTGTTGTATTGTTAATTAAAAATGCCCGACAAACCTTTGGTTGGAGCAACCGATATTCTTCTTCCGTTAATTCCTTATATAATAATGGCAAAATGACCACTTGTTTGGCAACGTTAGGATAGAAATGCCTAATGATATTCTCTGCATGTTGTTTGTCAAACTTCTGCATAGGAGAGTCAATAAATACAGGAAAATCTATTTCAGATTCGGACACCAACGAATTTAACAAAGCCGAGGCATATAGTTGCCTTTCGCCCATAGATAAACCACTTTTGTTTATTTCTTCATCATTTGCTCCATACAAAACAATATCGATGTCTTCGCTTGACATTATATCTACATCTATGCGTTGAACAAAATCCTTCTTATGCAATAATTGCGTAAGGGATTCTAACATTTTTGCCTGCAGCGACTCTTTCTTTTGATTCTTGAACTTCGTAATAAACTCGGCAAGTATATCAATAAGTTCTTTCGTTTTTTGTGCCTTTTCCGAATATTGCGTCGAATCGTCGATTTTTTTACGAATGGCCGTTTGCTCTTGACGAAGTTTCTTCAAATTTTCTTTCAATTCGTCGATTTTTCGATTTAGACTTCCTATTTTCTCTGCCTCTTCTCTAATTAAGCCATCAAAACTATCTTTTTGATCTCTCAAATCCTTTATACGGCCATCTTGTGCATTCCGCTCGGCATCGCGGATTTTGCGGCTGATGACTGCAAGTTGGTTTCTTATGCCCATATATTCCGTATTAAGTTTTTCAAATCTGTATTTGAAGTCATTTTTAATTGACGATACAAGTTGATTGAAGTCATGGATTTGATTTTCAGAAAAGTCGTGCAAAACTTTCAAATTTTCATCTATTTCTATGGCATCTGAGAAATATTTGATGATTGCCTCTCTAATTTGTTCGCGATAGAAATCGGCGACCTTAACATCTACCGTAAAGTTTCGGCGGCATCTTTCGTCGTCAATATCTTGTCTGATTCTGTCAATCTTTTCCCCTATATCCTCTTGTTTGAATTTTTGTTCGGACAAAATTCGCTCATTTTCAAGTTGTTCCGTGACATTCGCCAAGATTTCACCCGTCAAAGCAAACGGGATGTAATTAAAGCTTTCTTTTAATGCATTTTGTATATCCTTCTTTTGCTGTTCCAATTTGTTCTTTTCATCATTAAGTTGGCGCAATTCTTCTACACTCATTTTATCTCCAGCCCTTACAAGCCTTATTGAAAGTTCGTCCGAAATGTGCCTGTGCCGAGAAATTTGTTCATCTAATTTTTCAATTTCTTGGTCGGTTTCCTGAATTTCCAATTCCGTATTTTTAATATCGGTTTCTAACTGGTTAAGTTGTCGTTTGTCATTTGTTTGCGCCGATTTCTTACGATATTCATCCTGTTTTTCCTCAAGATTATCCTTAAGTATTTCGTATTTCTGTATTCCCAACACTTCCGAATAGGCTTGGCTTAATTGTTGCCGTTGTTCTTTTTGATTGTTGTTTGCGGCCAAGGCGGTTATTTTCTCCGCATCAAAAAAGAAAAATTTAGCGATGGCAATAGGCAAAATATAATCTCGGATAAAAATCTCTTCTCCTTTTTTGTTATCTTGTGAAAGATTATCTATCAATTCTTGCGCATAACCATCCAACAACACTTCAATTTTATCAGAAGTTCCTGTTATCGTATCGTAACTGCGTTTTATGGAAACATCACAGAGAACACCCTGTATATTAACTTCTGAGAACAGAATCTTTACATAGAAGTTGTGCTCTCCTTCCGCAGCTGCCTTACGGTTCATGCAGTCTGCTATATAGCGCGTATAGTTGCCTTGTTCGGTGATTTCGTTTTTATATATAGCATCGACTTGCTCCATGTTTTTGCCATACAAACACCAAACCAGCGACATAAGGAATGTTGTTTTCCCAAAACCGTTTTGCCCACTTAAAATAACAATGTTTTTATCGTTCTCGGGCATCAACGAAATTCGATTAACGCCCTTATAAATGCGAAAGTTGTTTAGTTCTATTTCTTTGATACGCATTACGTTTCCTCCCCTTATTATAAGTATTTTTCTATAACCTGTTCCATCTCATCCTTTAGACCGCGTTTGCGATTCAGAAGTGCTTTTTGTTTCTGTAATTCAAGCAGTGCTTGAATCAAGTCAAAATCTTGACCATCCGCAGGACAAACGGATTTCAACAATTCGGTTTCTTTTTGCAATTTTTCCGTTAAGTTTTTCATGTCCAATTCTTTATTATAAACATTATTGTAAATTTCCGAAACGGTTTGGTAGTTCAATAATTCTCTACCCTTTTTACTTGACATCGCCAAATCACGCCTCCAAATCACTTGAATGGCAATAAGTTCTTGATTACTTATCAACTCGACACTGGAATGCGTTTGCTGAATGGCGTATTGAGCCATCAATAACTGTTTAAGCAATCGTTCCCGATATTCGTGCGTGTAATTTCCTTGGTTGTGTCCATCTTCTGTAACAGCCTTTTGCCCGTTACGGCGTGTCTGCATACGATTATTTGACACATTACGCTCCTCAAACATACTCTGCCGCAAATCCAATAATGGCTTTAACCATTCCTGTCCCCTTTCGACCAAAGCCGTTAATGATTTATCCTCGTTCACTACCGTACATGTCCAACAGCCAAAGCGACTTTGTCCACATGATCCATGGCTCTTGTCTGTAACCATAGTCGGACACTCATAATCATCTGCACTTGCATCTAAATAGATTTGGAATAATTTAGAATTATCCGCACCCCACGGCGAAGTCATTGCATTTATGATATACCAAACTTCTTCCAGCATCAAATCTTTAATCGGTGCGTAAACAAATGTATTGTAATGATGGGGATGTTTGGAAAGCCGTTTTCCTCTGATTTCGTGTTTTTTGATAGACCTTGCCCTTGTTGCACTCTCTGCGCTCCGTGTACCAATTAAAATAATGGCCTCTCCATTGGCCGTTACTTGTTCAACAATAAAACGGGAAGTCGGTTTTATTTTCATCTTATCGGTACACCAACGAAACGTATTGTTTGGTACGGGATAGCCTCTGCCAATAACATTAACCCAAAAACTATCATCCAAACAAGGAATAGTCATATGCACCGTTACAGGCATATTCTGCTGTACCGCCGCACCTTCAATTTTTTTCAACACATCCTTCACATATCCCTGAATAACAGGATTTTCAACAAGTGTGTCGTTACAGACGACATGTATTTCTCGTTTACGCATCTCCGAAGGGATTTCGCTTACTGCGAGCCAAACCAATTGTAACAAGGCTGTAGAATCCTTGCCTCCGCTAAACCCAACAATCCAAGGTCGCCAATTATCATCAATCAAGTATTGATCTTTTATTTCTGAAATAATATAACTTATTCGTGTCATAAGCATCTAATTTTGATTCAAAATTTTAACCAACAAAAAAGGCATTCACTATTTTGTTCGTTACTTATTTAAGAAAGAAAGGTTCCGCCAAGAACCGCCGACGATAAATAAGTACAAAATAGTTCATGCCACAATAGCGTGAACCTTTGCATGCTTATTCTCTCGTCATAAAACTTGGCGGATTTATCTTTCTGAGAATAAGAGCGTAAAGCCCAAATTATGAATATGTTAGTTTAGTTTTTCGTTTTTTCTGCTATTCTGTTGATTTATTGTTTTACAAAAAATGCGTGCATTATCGGTTACTGCAACACCATATTATATAGTTGGCAGCCGGCAAAGGCATCAGGAGTGCAGGCGGGCGGCTCGGCGTCGGGGGCGAACAGGCCGTAGATGGTGCTTCCGCTACCCGACATGGCGGCATACGCTGCACCGCTGTCGTACAAACGCTGCTTGATGTCGGCCAGCACAGGGTGCCGCGCAAAGACATTCGCTTCGAAATCGTTGAATACGCCATTGCGCCATTCGGCCACGGGGCGTTGCAAGGCCTCGCGCAGCGGCACCGCCCAACGTTTGCAGGCAATGTGCGCATAGGCTTCGGCCGTAGCGACATGCACATCGGGTTTCACCAGCCAAATGTGCCAACCTGCCAACGGAAGCGCGATATCGGAAAAGCGGTCGCCGATGCCTTCGGCAAAAACGGGTTTGTTGCGCACGAAAAATGCGCAATCGGCACCCAACTGCGCGGCGTAACGTTCGAGGCGGTCGTCCGTAAGCCCCAGACCGAACTGCGCATTGAGCAGTTTGAGCATGAAAGCCGCATCGCTCGAGCCGCCGCCCAAGCCAGCCCCCATCGGGATTTTTTTGAGCAACGCAATGGTCGCGTTCGGCAGGTCGAAATCGCGCTGCAGCAGACGGAACGCGCGCACAACCAGATTGTCGTCGCACGCGCCAGCGACAGGCGTGCCATAGGTGCGCAACGCAAGCGCATCGGCCGGCACAACTTCGAGTGCATCGCACAAGGCGATGGGATAGAACACCGTCTCGATGTCGTGGTAACCGTCGGCACGGCGCGCCACCACGTTCAAACCCAAGTTGATTTTAGCATTCGGAAAAACGACCATCGTTCCGCCACATTACATGTGCAAAGATAGTGTTTTTGTTGATAACTTCCGCCCATTTTATCGCAAAAAATTCGCAGATAAAGTGTAATTTTGTGGTTTCGGACACCAACCGTCCGCCCAAAGAGATGGATTTTCAGCAACTATTTTTGCAAACCACGCCCGTAGAATGGATTTTGATAGCGTTGCTTTTCGCGATTTTTTGCGTGCAATTGTTCATCTACGTCCACTACTACACGGGCATCGTCAGGCACAACCGAGAGGAACGCCCCACTGCCCACACACAGCCGCCCGTGTCGGTGATTATCTGCGCACGCGACGAGACAGAAAATCTGGAACAGTTTCTGCCGCTGATTTTGGAGCAGGACTATCCCGACTACGAAGTGATAGTGGTGAACGACGGCGAATCGGAAGCCACCGAGATGCTGCTCGCGCAGTTGGAGCACACCTATCCGCACCTGCGCCACACCTACACGCCCGAACAGACCGACATCATCTCGCGCAAAAAATTGGGACTGACCATCGGCATCAAAGCCGCTCGAAACGAGATTTTGCTCTTCACCGATGCCGATTGCCGCCCCGTCTCATCGCGCTGGATAGCCGCGATGACCGCTCGCTTCGACGACAGCACCGAATTTGTGTTGGGCTACGGCGGCTACATACCCGAAAACACGCTCTTGAGCCGCCTCATCTCGTACGACACGATGACCATCGCCATGCAATACCTCGGTTTCGCCTACCGCGGCAAACCCTACATGGGCGTAGGGCGCAACTTGGCCTACCGGCGCAGTTCGTTTTTCGAGCATAAAGGCTTTGCTGGACTGCTCCACATCGCCTCGGGCGACGACGACCTGCTGATAAACAAATTCGCCAACGGCGCGAACACACGCTTTGTCGCCACAGCCGAAAGCATCACGCAATCCACGCCCAAACCGACATTCGTGCAGTGGTGCCGACAAAAAGCGCGCCACCTGACCGCCGCACCGCTCTACAGTCCCGAAAGCCAACGCATGGTAGCACTCGAGCCCACCACACGCGGCCTGTTCTACGCTTTGGCAGTGGCTATATGCTGCATTGGAGGCTGGCTGACCATCGGTTGCGCACTGGTGCTGTGTCTGTTTCGGTACATTTTTCAGGCCATCGTCATCAACACGACCGCAACGCAACTCGGCGAGCGACACTTCTACCTCACCATTCCGCTGTTCGATATTTTTCTACCGATTATCACGCTGTTTTTGCTCATTTTCGGACGAAAAAAGGGCATAAAATGGAAATAAGCACGGCAAAAAACGCACAAACAGCCACATTTTCGCTTTTTTATTTGGAACATTCGAGAAAAAGTTACTACATTTGTAAAAATTTTCTCATGCGGAGTTCGTGTGCACACACGTCCGCGTAACTTTTTGGAACAACTATGGAAGAACCGGAAGTAAACAAAGCAGCCGAACAGCCTGCCGCCGAAAAATTGGCCGAAGTCATCGGAACCGTGGCACAGCACGCCAACAAATTCTACAACCTCACACGCGAGGAGACGATAGAAAAACTGCGCGAGTTGTTGAAAACCAAGCCGATAACCGATGTCAAAGAGCAAGTCGAAAGCCTCAAACAGAACTTCTACCGCAGACTGAAAGCCGACATGGAAGCCCAATTGAGCGAAAACGCCGACAGCGAAGCGCAATCCGAAGCCGAGCACCCAGAGGTCGACAAGTCGGAGGCGACATTCAAAGAACTGCTCGCCCAATACCGCGAGTTGAAAGCCGCCGAAAACGCCGCCACCGAAGCCGAGCACGAAGCCAACCTCGCCGCCAAGCAGCGCATTCTCGACGAATTGGAGAAGCTCACCAACTCGTCGGACGACCTTTCGTCGGTCATTCCGGCCTTCCGCAAACTGCAGCAGGATTGGAAAGCCATCGGGCAAGTGCCTGCGCCCAAAGTTACCGAACTCTGGAAGGCATACAGCGCATACCAAGAGAAATTCTACGACCTGATAAAGATAAACAACGACCTGCGCGACTACGACTTCAAGAAAAACCTCGAAGCCAAAACCGCTCTCTGCGAGCAAGCCGAGCAGTTGGCCGAAAAGGACGATGCCGTAGAAGCCTTCAAACGGCTGCAAAAACTGCACGAAGAGTGGCGCGAAATAGGTCCTGTGGCACGCGAAATGCGCGAAGAGATTTGGAACCGCTTCAAAGCCGCCTCGACCGCCGTCAACAAACGCCACCAAGCCTATTTCGAGAGCATCAAAGAGGAAGAAGAGAAATTCGTAGCCGAAAAAGCCGCCCTCTGCGAACTCATCGAAAACATCGACTATGCCGCGCTGAAAACCTTCAAACAGTGGGAAGAGAAAACCAAGGAAGTAATTGATATTCAGGCGAAATGGAAGGCCATCGGCGGTGTGCCGTCGTACAAAGCCGCCGTCAAAGCCTTCAAACGCTTCCGCGCCGCCTGCGACAAATTTTTCAACGAGAAAAAAGCCTTCTACAAAAACGTGAAAGGCGAACTCACCAAAAACCTCGATGCCAAAAAAGCCCTCTGCGAACAAGCCGAAGCCCTGAAAGACAGCACCGAATGGAAAGAGACCGCCGAAAAATTGACCGAACTGCAAAAAGAGTGGAAAAAACTCGGCCCGACGGCACGCAAACAATCCGATGCCATCTGGAAACGCTTCGTCGGTGCGTGCGACTATTTCTTCGAACAGAAAGCCGCCAATTGCAACGACAAATACGCCGAAGAGATTGCACACCTGAAGGCCAAAAAAGCCATCATCGAAAAAATCGCTGCCTACGAGCCGACAGGCGACAACAAGCAGGACGCCGCCGCCATCAACGTCTTGGTCGAAGAATACAACAAGATAGGCTTTGTGCCCTACCGCGAGAAGGACAAACTGCAGAAAGCCTTCAAAGCCGCCACCGACAAATACGCCGAACTGCTGCACAGCAAACGCGACGGCAAGCCGTCGAACGAGCGCGCCAAACTGCTCAAAGAGTACGACCGTCTGAAATCGGAAATCGCGACCTACGAAAACAATATCGGATTTTTTGCCAACACAAAAACCGCCAATTCGATGATCGAACAGATGAACAAAAAAATCGACCAATTGAAAAAGCAATACGAAAACGTGATGGCACAAATCAAAGCGTTCGACCAAGAGCAATAATCGGCAAACGCAGCCCGAAAAACAAACGAATGGCGCATCAACACGTGTGCCATTCTGTTTAGTTAGTAGTTAGTAGTTAGTAATGAGGAGTGAGGAGTGAGGAGTGAGGAGTGAGGAGTGAGAAGTTAGAAGTTAGAAATTGTTGGGCGCGAGCCTGTCCCCTTTGCAAGGGGACGAGAAAAACGGAACGTTTTTCGGGTGGGGTTGATTTTAATTAAGAATTAAGAATGAATAATTAAGAATTATTCGCGTCCAAGTTGTCCTTGTTCTTTATTCTATGTTCTTTGTTCTAAAAAATTGCGATAGCAATTTTGAGAAACAATTAAAAAACAGCAATTCTACAAATTGAAATAAGAAAATGTCAGTACACACACCCGAAGATGCACGCAAAGTTACCACTCGCCGTTTGTGCGAGATGAAACAGCGCGGCGAAAAGATAAGCATGCTCACCTCGTACGACTACACGATGGCCGAAATCGTGGACAAGGCGGGCATCGACGTGATACTCGTGGGCGACTCCGCCTCGAACGTAGTGGCCGGCAACGTAACCACGCTGCCCATCACACTCGACCAGATGATATACCACGGCAAATCGGTTGTTCGCGCCGTGAAACGCGCGCTCGTCGTAGTGGATATGCCATTCGGCACCTACCAAACCAGCGACGTGGAGGCCGTGCAGAACGCCATCAAAGTGATGAAGATAACCCACGCCGACGCGCTGAAACTCGAAGGCGGCGTGGAAATCATCGATGCTGTGAAAAAAATTCTCGCCGCTGGCATTCCCATCATGGGGCACCTCGGACTGATGCCGCAATCGATAAACAAATACGGCACCTACACCGTGCGCGCCAAAGACGAAGAAGAGGCCGAAAAACTCGTGTCCGATGCCAAACTGCTCGAAGAGGCGGGCTGTTTTGCGCTTGTGCTCGAAAAAATCCCCGCCAAATTGGCTGCACGCGTGGCGCAAGCACTCACCATTCCCGTCATCGGCATCGGAGCGGGCGGAGCGGTCGATGGACAGGTGCTCGTGCTGCACGACATGCTCGGACTCACGCAGGGATTCACACCGCGTTTCCTGCGCCGCTACGCCGACCTCAACGCCGTGATGACCGATGCCGTGCACCACTACATTAGCGACGTGAAATCGTGCGATTTCCCGAATGAGCAGGAGCAGTATTAAAAAGTGAAAAGTAGAAAGTGAAAAGTGGGAAGAAAATAGACGACGGATTTATCTGTTCGTCAAAATAGACGATACTTTCACACGCCCCAAAAAAACGCAAACAACCATGGAAGAAAAGAAAAAACAACTCGAGATTGCGCTTTCGCCCGACGTAGCCGAAGGCACCTACTCCAATTTGGCCATCATCTCGCATTCCAATTCGGAGTTCATCATCGACTTCGTGCGCATCATGCCTGGCACGCCCAAAGCCAACGTCAAATCGCGCATCATACTCACGCCCGAACACGCCAAACGGCTGCTTGGTGCCTTGCAGGACAACATCGCCAAATACGAGCAACAACACGGTGCCATAAAAACCGATAACGGCGGCACATTCGTACCGCCCATACCCATGTTCGGCGGCGGGCAAGCCTAAACAGACCGCACATACATAATCCAGCGAAAACCAGCCCTTCGACCTGCATGAAACAGACCGTCGCAGCATACATGCGTGCGCAAAAAATGCCGGCGGCACCCGCCAAAATCCTTGTTGCCGTGAGCGGCGGCATCGATTCGATAGTGCTGCTCGATGTGCTTGTGAGGCTGGGTTTTCAATGCGTCGTGGCGCACTGCAACTTCCATCTGCGTGGCGACGACTCCGACGGCGACGCACAATTCGTCGAAACGCTGGCGCAAAAATACGGCATCCCGTTCCGCCGTGCCGATTTCGACACAAAAAAAGTGGCCGAACAGCGCAAAATATCCATCGAAATGGCAGCACGCGACCTGCGTTACACTTGGTTTGCCCAAGTGCGCAACGCGGAGCAATGCGTAGCCACCGCCGTGGCACACAACGCCAACGACTGCGCCGAAACCATGCTGCTCAACATCGCACGCGGCACGGGCATCGACGGGCTGCACGGCATTCGGGCGGTGAACGGCGACATCGTGCGCCCGCTGCTCTGCGTTACGCGCCAAGAGATCGACGACTACGCCCTGCGCCACGGCCTGCAGCACCGTTTCGACAAGACAAACAACGACACCGACATTCGCCGCAACTTCGTGCGCCACAAACTGATTCCGCTCTTCGAGCAGATAAATTCCGCCTTCGTATCGACCATGCGCAGCAATGCGCAAAACCTGACCGACGTGGCCGCCATCTACCACGACCACATAGCGCAAGCCGAGCGCGAAACGTGCCACACCGCTACCAACGGACGCATCGAAATAGACGTAACGAAACTGCTCCGCCAAGCGGCACCGCGCACCATTTTGTTCGAACTGCTGAAACCGTACCACGTCAATAGCGACATGGCCAGCGACATTTTCGACAGTCTCGAGCGCTTCAGCGGCAAAACATTCTGCACAAGCAGCCACCGTCTGCTCGTCGATCGGGGAAAAATCGTCGTTGCCACGCACGACACACCCGACCACGGCACCTACCACATTCAGAGCGACCAAGCCAAAATCGTGTCGCCCATTCGCCTGAAAATCGACCGTATCGACCACGCGCCAGAACGCTTCGAGCGCAACGCCGACATCGCCTATTTCGATGCCGACAAGGTGAAATTTCCGCTCACGCTGCGCCGTTGGCAAACGGGCGATGCGTTTTTTCCTTTCGGCATGAAGGGGCGCAAAAAGGTGAGCGACCTATTCGTCGATTGCAAACTCAGCCGTTTCGACAAAGAGAACGCTTGGGTTTTGACCTCCGACGGCCAAATAATCTGGGTCGTAGGCGTGCGCTCCGACAACCGTTTTCGCCTGACAAAATCGACGAAACAGGCACTAAAACTGACATATTACAAGTAAATCAGCCCTTTAATCGAAAAAAAAACGTACCTTTGCATGTCTAAAACCATGAACGCTATGAAACATTGTGTCATCAAACTCGTTGCAGGCATGTTGAGTGTCGCTGGTGCGCTGTGCGTGTGCGGCTGCGGCACGCAAAAAGCCGCCAACAACGCCGCTCGCCACGCTTCCATCGTAGGCGAATTGCCGGAAAACATCGACTTTTCGAACTCGTTCAGAATGTTTTGGGACGCTTTCGTGCAGGACACCAAGCGCGTGCGTTCGCTCGACAAGTACACGCCATCGGACAAACTGCTGGAAAACGCTGCCGTGTCGGAGCAAGAGGGCGAATATGTCGTTTCGGGCTTCGTAACCATCGACAACACCTTCGACGAAGCCGCCTTTGCCGCACTTGGTGGCACGCTGAACCGCATCGACGACACAACGGCCACGTTCCAAATGCCGCTGAAACGGCTGCCCGACATGTGGCAAGTGCGCGGCATCGTATCGGTTGAAGCGGCGCAAAAAGTCTATCTGCGCAAACGCTAAACAAGAAAACAAACACAAAAAAACAAATATCATGAAAAGAACCAACCTTATCGCCGCATTGCTGTGCTTGGCCATCGCGGCATTTGCACAAGAGTCGAAACTATCGAACTACTCGCGCGCATTCATCGACGCAAACAAAAAGGCGCAAACCATCGAACAGCGCACCAAACTGCGCAAAAACTTTGCATTGAGAGTGGCCGAAAACGAGCAGGAATACGTCGCCGCATTCGTGCATTTCTATAGCGACGATGCCGACAAATCGGTGATTACGAACTACGGCGCACTGATAAACAACGACTTCGGCGATTTCGTAACTGCACAGATTCCCGTCGATAACCTCGAAGCCCTGTCGCAGGACGAAAACATCAAACTGGTGGAGATTGGCACACCCATACGCCCCAAAATGGACAAAGCGCGTACCGCTGCCAATGTGGACAAAGTACAGGCCGGCACGGGACTTTCGCAGCCGTTTTTGGGCACTGGCGTCATCGTGGGCGTGGTCGATGCTGGATTCCAATACAACCACATCAACTTCTACGATGCAAACAACGCGTCGGAACTGCGTGTGAAACGCGTGTTGCGGCAATACAGTTCGAATCGGGCTACTAGTTATAGAACGAGAAAAGAATATACGACACAAGCAGCCATTGAATCGGCCAAATACGACGATTCGGCCGACACCGACGGCCACGCCTCGCACGTTACGGGCATTGCGGCTGGCAGTTACAGCGGCAACGACTACTACGGCGTAGCCAAAGATGCCGACATCGTGATGGTGAGCTACGGAACGGGCAACACCGATGTCGCCGACGGTGTGAAATACATATTCGACTACGCCACCGAAGTGGGCAAACCCGCCGTGGTAAACCTGAGTCTCGGCACGCACATCGGGCCGCACGACGGCACCTCTACGTTCGACCGCACACTCGATGCCATGGTTGGCGCAGGACGCATCGTCTGCGGTGCCGCCGGCAACGAAGGCGATGCAGCACTATACATGGAACAATCGCTCACAGAGGGAAGCACAGCCACACAAGCATTAACGCTTACCCACAACTATTCGTATGGCAGCAGTTACTATCTGCTAGATATCGATATTTGGGGCGAAGCCAACAAAAACTACTCCATTCAAGTGGTCATAACAAAAAGCGGATCCGAAGTCTGGACAAGCGATGTTTTGGCAGCGAACACGACAAAAAGTAAAAGTTACACTTCGTTCACTGGAGCATCGGGCGGTTTGAACATATACACAGGAAAAAATAGTGTAAACAACAAAGGCAACGTCTCCATCACTTATGATTCGTATGACGGATTCACGCTCAAAAGTGGCTATACGCTCAACGTGCGTTTCATAGGGACCGAAGCCTGCACCGTGCAAGCGTGGGCCGACGGCTACGAAAGCAAATGGAAAAAAGGTAACACCTCGCACACCGCAGGCGAAATCGGCGGCACAGCCAACAACATCATCAGCGTAGGCGCGTGGACAAGCAATGTCAACTATTATTCTTCAGGGAAAACGAAAGGCGCAATCGCTCCATTTTCGAGTTTGGGCCCCACAGCCGACGGCCGCCTGAAACCCGAAATATCAGCCCCTGGCGACGTTATCAGGTCGTCGATCCCAGACTTGAGCGATGTAACCACTAATGCTTATAGCCCAACAAAAGAAACGGTGAACAACACGACCTACTATTGGGCTTATATGAGCGGCACCTCCATGGCCACGCCGTTCGTTACGGGCGTAGTAGCCACATGGCTGCAAGCCAACCCAAGCCTCACACCCGAACAGATTAAAAACGTCTTTGCACAAACGGCTATCACCGACTCGTACACAGGCACCTGCCCGAACAACACATGGGGCTACGGCAAAATCGACGCTTACGCCGGCCTGCTGTATGTGCTCAACCAAACCGACGTGAAAAACCTCGAAGGGTTGCCCGAAGCCATCATGCTCTACCCCAATCCGAGCGACGGCGCATTCAAACTCTTCTTCACGCAAAACGATGCCAACGTCAGCGTGCGTGTGTATGCCGCCAACGGACAGCAAGTTTACACGCGCCACATCGGCAACGTCGATGCACAGCAGACGCTCGACATCAACCTCGACGGTGTGCAAGCCGGTGCCTACATCGTGAAAATCGCCGGCAACGGCTTCGACCAAACCTGCCGACTAATGGTGAAATAATTGACAATGGAAGTGCGGCCAACGGCCGCGCTTCTTTTTTTGTTTTTCGTTCATTTCTTTTGACGACCAAAAGAAACGAACCAAAGAAAAGTCGCCAGCTGGGGCGCGAGCGTTGCCAAAAATTGGCGGTTTTGGTTTCGGCGGCGCCAAAACTCGCTTCGCTCAGACACTGCCGCCGCTTCTCGAAACACAAAACCTGATTTTTGACACTCGCCGCCCAATGCTGGAATCCCTTTTATCATCAAAATTTGTCAATTGCGCCCAACAACTCCTCACTCCTCATTCCTAATTCCTCACTACTAATTAACTTTCTCACTTTCAAACTTTCACACTAATTTCATCTTGCTACTACTCAACGTGTTTCGGCATCTCCACCACTTCGAGATTTTGGATTTTGTCGCCATCGATTTCGAAGCGTAGCAGCGTGCGCACTTGGTGAAAGCCGTAGATGCCGGCCGCTCCGGGGTTCATGGTCAGCATATCGCGTTGCTTGTCGTACTGCACCTTCAGAATGTGCGAATGGCCGCACACAAACAGTCGCGGCTTGTCGGACACGATGTGTCGGTAGGCTTGCGGGCTGTAGTGGCCGGGGTAGCCGCCTATGTGTGTCATCAGCACATCGACCGCCTCGCAGCGAAACGCCAGAAATTCGGGGTAGGTGTAGCGCACAAATCCGCCGTCGACATTGCCATGCACGGCGCGAAGCGGCTTGAATTCGGCCAGACGGCGCGCCACCTCGTCGCTGCCGATGTCGCCGCAGTGCCAAATCTCGTCGCAATCGGCAAAGTGCGTCAGATAGCGTTCGTCGAAATAGCCGTGTGTGTCCGAAAGCAGACCGATGCGTGTCATTCTAAATCTTCAAATTGAGTTAATCGAGATAACGATTTTTTGTCGCTTCATTGGGCGGTGAATTTGTTGAACCGCCAATCTTCAAATTTTCAAATCTTTCAAATCTTCAAATGAAGAAATCTCATTTCTTCACCAAGATTCCCATGGCATCGAGCACTTTGTCGCGGAAATCGATGTTTTGCTGCACGCCGGCGAAGCGTTCGGCACCTGGGCCAAAGGCAAACACAGGCACAGGCACGCCGCTGTGGTCGGGCTTGTTGAATTTGCATTCGACGTGGCCAGTGGCAAAATCGCCGTTGATGATGGAGAGTGCGCCAGTTTCGTGGTCGGCGGTAATCACCACGAGCGTGTTGCCGTCCTTGCGTGCAAAGTCGAGCACCTTGCCGATGGCGCGGTCGAAATCGAGCATTTCGCGAATCATCTCTTCGCCGTTGTTGTTGTGGCATTGGTAGTCGATTTGCGAGCCTTCGACCATGAGGAAGAATCCGTTGGTGTCGCGCGCCAGCACTTCGATGGCCTTTTCGACGGCCGATGGCAGGTAGTCGCCGCGCTCGGAGGCTATCGGCATATCGATGTCGGCCAGCGGAGCGAGTATTTTCGGGCTGTTCGACTTCAGCAGGTCGGCTTCGGTATAGACCACGTCGTAGCCTTTGTCGGCAAATTGGCGCGAGAGGTTTTGTCCGTCGGCACGCTGTTCGAGGTTTTGGCGGCCGCCGCCAATCAGCACGTCGATGTCGGCAGCGAGCATGTCGAGCGCGATTTCGTCGTACATTTTGCGCGAAATTTGGTGCGCGTAGAAGTCGGCCGGTGTGGCGTGGGTGAGCGGACACGTTACGACGATGCCCGTGGCTTTGCCGTTTTGGCCGGCGTAGTAGAGCGACGAGTAGAGCGGCGTGATGCTGTCGGGGGCAAGTCCGACCATGTTGTTGCGTGTTTTGCTGCCCGTGGCCAACGCTGTGCCGCCGGCCGCGCTATCGGTGATGTAGTTGTTGGCCGAGTAGGTTTTGCTGAATCCGGTGATGGGGCACTGCTCGATGTTGAGCGAGCCGCCATTGGCGGTGAGTGCGGCGTAGATTTGGTTGATTCCCATGCCGTCGCCAATCATGAACACGACGTTTTTGACTTTTGGCTGCGCCAGAAGCGACGAGCAGCAGAGTGCTAATAATACTCCACAGAGAAATTTTTTAGTTTGCATATTCGTATTGTAAATTTTTGAAAATATAATCTACAGGCGGGGTAAAGATATCTCCCTTTATGAGGCTCAATTTGTTTTTAGTGGCTGTAATAGCCAAATCCGATTGGTCGATGCCAATCCATTTTCGTCCATTTCTTTGGGCAGCCGCCAACGTGGTACCGCTCCCACAGAAACAGTCCATCACAATACTGTCTTCATTGGAAGAGGTCTTGATAATTAAATCCAACATCTCGGCATTTTTCTCGGTTGGGTAATTAGGATATTGTGGGTCTTTATATTCCCAAATATCCTGAACCCTTTTTCCGTCGCGCTCGTCGGCATAGATGATTTTGCGTGGATTGCCGTTCGACGACCATTCTATCAAACCGACCTTGTCCCATCTTTCCAATGTGGCGACATCTGTCCGCCAATGCCGCCCTTGCGGCGGGTAAATTCCCTTGAATGGCTGGTTGGATTTCCCGTTTTCGGTTTCGCCAGGGGCGTGAATGGGAACAGTTGTATAGCGTCGGCCGTTTCGGTCTATTTTCGGGAATAGTTTTTCCACATCTTTTTCCGTGTATTTTTCCCGTGGCTCGTTCCAAATAGGGAAAGATGTTTTGGTATAAAAAAGTATCAAATCTTTTATATTGCCGTAACCGATTCTTTCAAAATTTTTCGGATTGCACTTTATGCGTGTAATGTCATTCCTAAAATTTTCGATGCCAAACACTTCGTCCATCATCACTTTTACATAATGGCCGATTTTGTAGTCGATATGCAGATAAACAGAGCCTTGGTCAGACAACAATTCCCGAATAAGAATCAAACGATTCCGCAAAAAATCGATAAAATCGCTCCCTTTTAACGTATCGGCATAGGCAATCTCTCCGTTGCGTGAATTGCTAATGGTCGAGGCGCGTCCGTTTGTGATAGTAAAATTGCCTCCTGTTGCAAAGGGAGGGTCGATATATACCAAATCAATCTTCCCGCCATATCCCTGTTCCAACAGATAGTTCAGCCCTGTAATGTTTTCACTATGTATCAGTAGGTTTTTCATTACAATTGATATAAAAATTCACGCAAAACCAAGGCACTCATAATATTGTATGACTTGTACGTTTCCGTTATTTCCCGATACATTTTGTTGTTGCCTTTTATGTAGAGTACACCATCGAGAATCGCTATTTTTTCCGCTTTTACACGTTTTGTTTCGACGGTCGAAATAGCATCGTTGAATTGAGCGTTTTGATGCCCTCCAAAATCAGTCAAAAACTTGGCTTCTCCAATCACATATTTTCCGTTGAAACGACCTACGAAATCAAGTCCCTTGTCTCTGTCATATCCCAACTCCTCTTTCGCAAAATCCATCATCAATTTATCGTTTCCATCGAGGATGGCATTCCCTTTTGATGAAAGGAACTTTTCCAGCCCTACAGGTTTTATTCCTAAAGCCTTTGATTTGAGCCACTCCTTAAACATGGGACCAATTTGCCGATTGGTTTCTTTGGGTTCGCTGCAGCGTTCGTACAATTTTGACAATCCTAATTCATAAATTCTACCACAAAGACGGTTGATTGTTTCTGGATTCCTTTCGATGGCCGATTTATCTCTCTTTAAGTAAGCAACATAACTATCTTTTATGGGAAACAAATCCAATTCCAATAGGGAGCGTATCAGTTGAACATTGTTTTTTTGTTTGAACGCTTTTTCCACATTTCCCCAAACATTACCGTTTATATCCCTTATCCCTTCTGGAATGGTAGGATATACGCGGAATAGGTCGTCCAAATAAGAACGTTGATTGGCGTATTCGATGCTGAGTTTTGTCCACTTTTTCATATCGTTCAAGTTTTTTTGGATTATTCTATTACGACCTCTTCGTCGAAGGCATCGTTGTCGTTGAGTTCGTGGCGGAAGTCGGCGAGTTCGCGGCGCAGTGCTTCGAGCGTGTCGCGCAGTTTTTGTTTGCGTTCCACATCGCTTTTGTTTGTAGCGAGCCGCTCTTTTGCGCCCGAAATGGTCAGTTTTTGGTCGTTCAGCAGAAATTGAATCAGTTTCACCGTTTCGATATCGGCGGGACTGTAGTAGCGGCGGCCGTTGGTGCGCTTGGGGTTGAGTTGCGAAAATTCCTTTTCCCAATAGCGCAAAGTCGAGGCGTTCACGCCGAACTGCTCGGCCACTTCGTTGATGGAGTAATAGGCTTTTTCCATGGATTTTTTTAATTCCCCGATAGGGAAACGCAACTTTCACATTTTTTACTTATCTGTAGATTTTCAGGCGTTGTCCGATGCGAATCATCGAGCCGCGCAGACCGTTCCAGCGTTTTATTTGGTTCACGGTGCAGTGGTAGCGTGCTGCGATGCCGCCGAGCGTGTCGCCCGAACGCACTTTGTAGTAGATCAGTCGGCCGTCGCCCGATGGGTTGTAGGAGGCAGGCTGCACTTGTGCGCGGTTGGCCACCAGTTCGGCTGCGCGATGCAGCGGTATGGTGTCGCTATTGGCTATGTAATTGCCGATTTGGTTGAGCGGCAGCACCAGCGGATAGGGTTTGATGTTGCCCGGCACGATGTCTTGTCGGTATTGCGGATTCATAAAACGCAGTTCTTCCATCGGTATCGACAGAATGTCGGAAACCTGTTGCAGATTGATGCGTTTGTTCACCATGATTGTGTCGGTGGCTACCGTTATTGTCGGCTCCACGGGGCACATGTTGTGCCGATTGTAGTAGTTCATCACATAGTTGGCCGCGATGAAAATGGGTACGTAGCCCCGCGTTTCGCTCGGCAGGTAGGGATAGATTTGCCAATAGTCTTTTTTGCCGCCGCCGGCGTAGCGTGTTGCTTTGGCCACGTTGCCTGGGCCGCAGTTGTAGGCGGCTATCACCAGATGCCAATCGTGATAAAGGTCGTAGAGGTCGCGCAGATAGCGTGCGGCTGCATCGGACGATTTCAGCGGGTCGCGCCGTTCGTCGACGAGGCTGTTCACTTCGAGTCCGTAGAGTCGGCCTGTGGCCACCATGAACTGCCACAATCCGGCGGCTCCGGCGCGCGATGTGGCGCGTGCATTCAGTGCCGATTCGATGACGGGCAGATATTTCAGTTCCAGCGGCACGCCGTAGCGTTCGAGCGCGGCTTCGAATATCGGGAAATAGTACGTTTCGCCCAATCCGAGCATATATTCCACTTTTTCGGGGCGTTGCAGGTAGTGTTCGATGGAGCGTTTCACGATGTCGTTGAACGGCATCTCCATGATGTAAGGCAATTTTTGCAGCCGTTCGATGTACTCTTCGTTGCTGGCCAAGACGAGGCCTGTGTCTTTGTGGCACTCGCCCATTTTGGCGTTTTGCAGATACCAATTGTGTACTATTTCGTCGAGTTCTTCGTCGAAATCGGAGGGAATGACGATGGTGGTATCCTGCGTAGTGGCCGTGCGCACCGAGTCGGTCGGTGTTTCGCCGGCAAACGCCACGGCGCAAGGCAACGCCGCCATTAGAATCGCTAAAATTTTACTATTCATTCGTTTTCAGTGGATTTCGATGAATGGCTTTGTAGTGAATTTTGACTGAACGAAAGCGTACACAAGTATTCAGAAATCCGTCATTTGTTAAATTTATTACGAAACGGGAATTTTGGAAATCCCTTATCTTTTTACAAACTCATTTCGCCACGCAATGGTGTGCGCATCAACTCTTTGATGCGATTGCCGTCGGTCTGTTGCCCGAGCAGATACATCAGTTTGGCGACGGCGGCTTCGGTTGTCATGTCGTTGCCGCTCACTACGCCAGCGCGTTGCAGGTTGAGGCTTGTCTCGTATCGCCCCATCTCTACGCTGCCGGCGCGGCACTGCGTGATGTTCACCACCACAATGCCTCGGTCTGTCGCCTTTTTGAGCAGCAGATAGAGCCATTCGCCGCTTGGGGCGTTGCCTGCGCCGAAACTTTCGAGCACCACGGCGCGCAGCCCGTCGATAGACAGAATGGCATCGACTGTCGCTGGGCTGATGCCTGGAAACAGTTTGAGTATGGCGATGTGCGTGTCGAGCGTGGTTTGTATGCCGAACTTTTGCGGCGTGTTTGCGCGGTGAATGGCGTTGGCGGCATAGCGAATGTGAACGCCCGTCTTGGCCAGTTCGGGATAGTTGAACGAGGCGAAGGCGTTGAATTCTTCGGTATTGCGTTTTGTGGTGCGGTTGCCGCGCATCAGTTTGTCTTCGAAAAAGAGGCAGACCTCTGGCACGCACGCGCGTCCGTGCTCGTCCTTGGCGGCGGCAAGTTCGATGGAGGTAATCAGATTTTCTTTGGCATCGCTGCGCAAAACGCCCACAGGCAGTTGCGCGCCGGTGAAGATGACGGGCTTGGTCAGATGTTCGAGCATGAAACTGAGTGCCGATGCCGAGTAAGCCATCGTATCGGTGCCGTGTAGCACGACGAAGCCGTCGAAGCGGTCGTAGTTGTCGCGTATGGTTTCGGCTATGCGCACCCACGCATCGGGCTGCATGTCCGACGAGTCGATGAGCGGGCAGAACGACACCGACGAAATATCGACGTGCAACATCTTCAGTTCTGGAATCAGGCTCAATATGCGGTCGCTGTCGAGCGGTGCGAGTGCCTGCGTCGACGGATTTTCGCCCATGCTGATGGTGCCGCCCGTGAAAATCAGCAGGACGGCACTGTGTGCGCTATCGTTCGTTGGAGTCATTCTACGGTTACAGATTTTGCCAAATTGCGCGGTTGGTCTACGTCGCAGCCCTTGACTACCGCAATGTGGTAGGCCAACAATTGCAACGGCACCACGGCCAATAGCGGCGCAAGGCACTCTTCGGTTTTCGGAATGGTGATGGTGTAGTCCGACATCTTTTTCACAATCTCGTCGCCTTCGGTAACGATGGAGATGATGCGACCTTTGCGCGCTTTCACCTCTTGAATGTTGCTCACCACCTTCTCGTAAGTGCTGCAGTGCGGCGCGATGACCACCACGGGCATCTCTTGCGAAATGAGTGCGATGGGACCGTGTTTCATCTCGGCGGCGGGATAGCCTTCGGCGTGTATGTAACTGATTTCCTTCAGTTTGAGTGCGCCTTCCAACGCCACGGGATAGTTGTAGCCACGCCCAAGGTAGATGAAGTTTTGCGCATAGGTGAACGTCTTGGCAAACTCGGCGATGTGGTCGTTTTGTTTCAAGATTTCGGCGATTTTATCGGGGATTTTGCTGAGTTCCGACACTATTTGCAGGTAGCGCGCCTCGTCGAGTGTGCCTTTGGCGCGACCAATCATCAGTGCAAGCATGGTGAGCACCGTAACTTGCGCCGTAAACGCCTTGGTCGATGCCACGCCAATTTCGGGGCCGACGTGCGTGTAGCAGCCGCTGTGCGCTGCCCGTGGAATGCTGGCACCAACCACATTGCAGATGCCAAAAATGAATGCGCCGTACGATTTTGCCAACTCGATGGCGGCCAGCGTGTCGGCGGTTTCACCCGATTGCGAGATGGCAATCACCACATCGTCCTTGCTGATGACGGGCTTGCGGTAGCGGAACTCCGACGAGTATTCCACCTCCACCGGAATGCGCGCAAACTCTTCGATGGCATACATGCCGATGAGTCCGGCATGCCACGAGGTGCCGCACGCTGTGATGATGATGCGCTTGGCGTTGAGAAAACGCTCTTTGTTGTCGATGAATCCAGCGATGGTTACGTTGTTTCTGTCCACATTTACACGACCGCGCATACTTGCAGCCAGCGTGGTGGGCTGTTCGAAAATCTCTTTGAGCATGAAGTGCGGATAGCCGCCCTTTTCGAGTTGCGAAAGCGTCAGTTCGAGCCGTTTGATTTCGGGCGTTTTCTGCACGTTGCCAATGGTGGTGATGTCGAGTTTTTTGCCGCGCTCGATGGCAACCACCTCTTCGTCGTCGATATAGACCACTTTGTCGGTATACTCCACGATGGGCGTAGCGTCGGAAGCGAGAAAATACTCATCGTCGCCGATGCCAACTACCAGCGGACTGCCTTTGCGCGCCGCCACGATGATGTTGGGATTTGAGCGGTCGAGCACAGCGATGGCATACGCTCCCACAACCTGATTCAGCGCGAGTTGAACGGCGGTTTTCAGACTTACATTGTCGGTGCGTTTGGTGTATTCTATCAGTTGCACAAGCACTTCGGTGTCGGTGTCGCTCTTGAACGTGTAGCCGTGTTGCTGCAAGCCTTGTTTCAGTACGGCATAATTTTCGATGATGCCGTTGTGTATAATCGCCAACTCTTCCGATTCGGAGTAGTGCGGGTGTGCGTTCACGGTGTTCGGCTCGCCGTGCGTAGCCCAGCGCGTGTGCGCTATGCCGATGGTGCCGCTCACATCTTTGTCGGCGGCGAACGCCTCCAAATCCGCCACTTTTCCTTTGGTTTTGTACACACTCAGTTTCCCTTGCGGATTGATGAGCGCCACGCCGGCACTGTCGTAGCCGCGGTATTCGAGGCGGTGCAAGCCTTTGATAAGAACTGGGTAAGCATCGCGCTTACCGACATAACCAACTATTCCACACATAGTTTTGTCAGTTTTTTAGTGTATTTTTAACGTGCAAAGTTCGCACTTTTTCGTCAAAAAAGCAATATGTTGTGCGCAGTTTTCGCTTTTTTCGCATCGATGGCGCAACATTCGCAAAAGTTTGAGTAATTTTGTCCGACTTTTTATCGTTCCGAAATGCCCAACGACGAACTCTACATGCGCCGCTGCCTGCAATTAGCGCAACAAGCCGAAGGCGAAACTGCCCCCAACCCGATGGTCGGCGCGGTTTTGGTGTGCGACGGCACAATCATTGGCGAGGGCTACCACCACCGTTGTGGGCTGCCCCATGCCGAGGTGAACGCCATCGCATCGGTACAAAAGCCCGAACTGCTGCCGCAATCGACGCTCTACGTCAATCTCGAGCCCTGTTCGCACTACGGCAAAACGCCGCCATGCGCCAAACTCATCATCGAAAAGGGCATTCCGCGCGTGGTGGTGGGCATGGGCGACCCCAACGAAAAAGTGAACGGACGCGGCATCGCCATGTTGCGCGAGGCTGGCATCGAGGTAACGGAACACGTTTTGGAGAGCGAATGTCGCTGGTTGAATCGGCGTTTCGTAACGTTTCACACGCAAAAAAGGCCGTATATTCTGCTCAAATGGGCGCAAACGGCCGACGGTTTCATCGACACAATCCGAGAGAATGCCGACACGCCGCCGCTGCGCATCTCGAACGAAGTTACCAAAACGCTCAATCATCAAATTCGCTCGGTAGAATCGGCTATTTTGGTGGGTACCAACACCGTTTTGCTCGACAATCCACACCTCACGTCGCGCAAGTGGAGCACCCGAAATCCTGTGCGCATGGCCATCGACCGCCAACGGCGCATTCCGGCCAACTACAAACTGCTCGACGACAGCACGAAAACCGTGATTTTTACCGATGAAAACGCCCAAATCGGACAAAATACCACGTTCGTGAAAATCTATTTTTCGCACGACATTGTGCCGCAGATTTTGGACTATCTCTACCAAAACGAACTGCAATCGGTGATAGTCGAAGGCGGCCGGCAATTGCTGCAAGCCTTTATCGACGACGACCTGTGGGACGAGGCGCGCGTCGAAACGTCGCCCAGCGTCATCGGTTGCGGCGTGAATGCTCCAAAATTCCCGATGAAACCGTGCAAAACCGAATTTTTCGGACAAAATAAAATGGAGCACTTTTTTCGTAAAACGAATTAGTCGTAAGCCGTAAATAACACACTAAATAATCTTCAAATTTTCAAATCTTCAAACAATCACCATGCTATTCCCCGAACCCGTTTTTGGACCGATACATAGCCGCCGTTTGGGCGCGTCGCTGGGCGTGAATCTGTTGCCTCCCAACGCCAAAGTCTGTTCGTTCGAGTGTGTCTATTGCGAGTGCGGTTTTGCCACAGCACACGGCGAAGCGCGCATTCCGTCGCGGCACGACATACGCGAAAAACTCGAAGCAAAACTGCGCGATTTGGCCGCTGCCAATGCGCCCGTCGATGTTATCACGTTTGCGGGCAACGGCGAACCGACTCTGCACCCACATTTCGGCGAAATAATCGACGATACCATCGCTCTGCGCAACCGCTACTATCCGTCGGCCAAGGTGAGCGTGCTGTCGAATGCCACGCGTATACACCGTCCCAGCGTGCGTGCAGCGTTGCTCAAGGTGGACAACAACATTCTGAAACTCGATTCGGCCATCGAAGCCACCGCGCAACTGATAAACCAACCGCGTAATCCCGATTTTTCGATAGCGAAAATCGTCGATGAAATCGCGACTTTCGACAATGCCGTGGTGCAAACGCTGTTCTTCACAGGCGACTACAAAGGGCAGCACATCGACAACACGACAGAGCCCGAAATTGCGGCTTGGCTCGATGCGTTGCGCAAAATCAATCCGCGGCAAGTGATGATTTACTCGCTCGACCGCGCCACGCCCGTCGAAAATCTGAAAAAAGCCTCTCAAGCGACCCTCGATGCCATCGCTGCGCGCGTGCAGGCGTTGGGCTACGACACGCTGGTGGCGCAATAAACGCAAACAGAATGAACGCGCTGCTGCCCAAAGCCATCGCCCAAGTCAAAGGCAACCGCATTTTGGTTTGCCCGCTCGATTGGGGGTTGGGACACGCTACGCGTTGTGTGCCGATAATCAACGAGTTGATGGCGGCGGGCAAGCAGGTGATTTTGGCTGCCGATGGCGCAGCGTACCAGTTTTTGCAGTGCGAATTTCCCGATGTGCCGCTCGTGCGCTTTGCTGGACTCACGGTGCGCTATTCCGCTTCGCGCTCGCAGGTGTGGGCGATGTTGGCGCAGTTGCCGAAATTTGTCGTTCAGATAGCCCGCGAACACCGTAAGTTGCAGAAAATCACTGCGATGCACAACATCGACGCGGTCATTTCCGACAACCGTTTTGGGCTTTGGACACGGCGCGCGCAGTGCATCTACATCACGCACCAACTGATGGTGAAGATGCCGCCGCATGGGCGTTTTTGGGAGAAAACCGTTTGGCGAATCCACCGGAGAATCATTCAAAAGTACGATTTTTGCTGGATTCCCGACAGCGACACCGAGCGGCTGGCTGGCGATTTGGTGCACAAATACAAATTGCCAAAAAATGGCGTTTTCATCGGCATAATTTCACGTTTCGATGCATCAGAAAAGAGCGCAGAACCGGCGGTTTTTGCAGCCGTTGGCATCGCATCGGGACCCGAACCGCAACGCACGCGCTTCGAGGAGCAGTTGGTGCGCCTTTTGGCGGCCGAAAAGGGGCGTTGTCTTGTTGTGCGCGGCCTGCCAAACGCGCCACACACGCCGCCAGATGTGGGCGACATCGTCTTTCGCAACCACCTGACAACCAGCGAGATGCAGCGGATTTTACAAACCACGCCACGCATCGTTTGCCGTTCGGGCTACTCCACACTGATGGATCTGCACACGCTCGGCCGCACCGCCACGCTGGTGCCAACGCCCGGGCAGACCGAGCAGGAGTATTTGGCGCAATATGCCACACGGTTTGGCTTCGACACGCTCGCCCAAGACTAAAATTTCGGAAAGTAAAAAAGTGGCGTTTTCATCGGCATTTTTTGCATATACACGTGTGCAAAATTTGGGTGAAAACGAAAAAAGTGTGCCGAAGATACTCGTTCGTCCAAAAAAATGCCTACATTTGTAGTTTGAATCGGCAGGCAAAAAACTGCGGTAAAACGGAGAGAAATTTATTTTTTTGCCGCCGCTGCTGCAAAATTTGTGGACGCTATGAGAGTGCTTATCATCTGTTTTTCGGGCATCAGCAACGTGGCATCTGTTGTGCCACCGCTCGATGCGCTCGACAGGCGGTATCCTCAGCACGAATTTACGGTGTTGAGCAGGCACTTTTTGCAGCCGCTGTTCGCACATTTTGCGCACGTTACGTTTGTGGGAGCCGACATTCGCCGCAAGCACAAAGGGCTGCGTGGTGCGCTCAAACTCTTCGGCGAATTGCGCCGCCAGCGGTTCGATGTGGTAGTCGATTTGCAAGATGCGCCGCGCACACGGCTATTGCGCCGGCTTTTTCGCCTTTTTGGTGCAAAAGTGGTAGTGGTCGACAAGCAGCGCGCCGAACGTCGCCGGTTGATACGCCGTGGAGCGTTGCGCTACAAGCCGCTGAAAACCATTTTCGAGCGTTACAGCGAAGCCTTCGGGCAGATAGGGCTGCAAACCGACGACCAATTTGTGCGTATTCCGCCCGCTTCGGACGAAAAACGGCAGAAGGTGGTCGAAATATACGGCGAAAAACGCGGACATTGGATTGGCATCGCCCCACTGTCGATAGCGCGCGGCAAAACGTTGCCGTTTCGGAAGACAAAAAACGTCATCCGCCACTTCGACAGCCAGCCCGACACCAAGATATTTCTGTTTGGCGCAGGCGAGATGGAAAACGAACTCTTGGGCGATTGGCAGACCGTGTTCACCAACGTGTATGCCGTGCATACATCGCTCAAACTCGACGAAGAGTTGGCGCTGATGGAGCAGTTGGACGTGATGGTAACGATGGATTCGGGCAACATGCACTTGGCTGCGCTCACCGCCACGCCTGTGGTGAGCATTTGGGGAGCCACGCACCCGTATGCGGGCTTTGGCGGCTGGCGACAACCGGCCGAAAACCAAGTGGGCGTCGATTTCTCGTGCCGGCCATGCACCGCACACGAAGCCAAACGGTGCAAATACGGCGACTACCGCTGCCTCGAAAGCATTCCGTCGGAAAAGATAATCGGCACCATCGAACGAGTTATAAATAGTTAGTAGTGAGAAGTGAGTAATTAGTAGTGAGGAGTGAGGAATGAGATTAGAAATGAGAAATTAGGAGTGAGGAATTAGGAGTTGTTGGGCGCGATTCTGTCCCTCTGCTTGGAGCGAAGCGGAAAGATAGGGGGACGAGGAGCGATAGCGACGGAGGGGGTTCTTTCCTAATTAAGAATTATGAATTAAGAATTTTTTCGGTAAGCGAGAGCAGAGTCAAACTTGTTTGAACTATGCCGAGCGGAGAAAAAAAGCGCGTAGCGAATGAATAATAATCCTCAAATAACCAAATAACCAAATCCACAGAAACTTAGAAACGCGCGTAGCGCAATCAAATAACCAAATCCACAGAAATTTAGAAACAATACGAAAAACTATGGGTAAAATAATTGCAATTGCCAACCAAAAAGGCGGTGTAGGCAAAACCACCACAAGCATCAATTTGGCGGCCTCGCTTGCGCACTACGGCAAGAAAGTGCTGCTCGTAGATGCCGACCCACAGGCCAACGCCTCGACGGGGCTCGGGTTCGACATCAAAAACCAAGACAAAACCATCTACCAAAGCCTCATCGGCAAAATAGAGATGCGCGAAGCCGTGCGCCACACCGAAGTCGAAAACCTCGACCTCGTTACGTCCGACATCAATCTGGTGGGCGTAGAGGTGGAACTGTACGAAGTGGCCGACCGCGAACTCTACATGCGCCGCGCGCTGAATCAGGTGAAAGACGACTACGACTACATACTGATAGACTGCTCGCCGTCGCTCGGACTGATTACGCTCAATGCGCTCACCGCCGCCAATTCAGTGATCATACCCGTGCAGAGCGAATACTTTGCGCTCGAAGGCATCGGCAAACTGCTGCACACCATCAAACTGCTGAAAGGCCAATTGAATCCGTCGCTCAAAATCGAAGGCTTCGTGCTGACCATGTTCGACGCACGCTTGCGCCACGCCAACCAAGTGGCCACCGAAGTGAAGAGCCATTTTGGCGATATGGTGTTCAACACTATGATTCAGCGCAACGTGAAACTGAGCGAAGCCGCCAGTTACGGGCAGCCAGTGCTGCAATACGACCCCGAATCGCGCGGCGCCATCAACTATCTCGATTTGGCCAAAGAACTTATTAACCGTTAGTCGCAAGATATGAGTAGCAAGACACAAGACAATTAGAACAAAGAGCAATTGAATTAGTAGCAAGATATGAGTAGCAAGTAGCAAGAAAATTTTAGAAATGAGGAGTTAGGAGTGAGAAGTGAGGAATGCATAATTGTTCGCACCAAGTTGTCCTTGCTCTTTATTCTATGTTCTTTGTTCTAAAAAATTGCAAATCCCGCGCAACCAAATAACCAAAAACCTAAAAACAAAAATTGCGGTAGCAATTTTGAGAAACCTAGAAACGTGCGAAGCACGAGAAACTTAGAAACAGCGCGAAGCGCAAAAAACTTAGAAACCTAGAAACGTGCGTAGCACGAAAACAATCAACCAAAGATTTCAAAAACCAATGGCAAAACAACCCGCTTTGGGGCGCGGACTTAGTGCCCTGATTCAAGACATCGAAATAGATGCGCAGCCGCAAGGAGGCTCGTCGATAAACGAAATAGCGATGGCGCAGATAGAAGCCAATCCCGCCCAACCACGCACCACGTTCGACGACGATGCGCTGGCCGAATTGGCCGACTCGATACGCGCTTTTGGCGTGATTTCGCCCATCACACTGCGCAAAATCGACGACGAACACTACCAGATTATCGCCGGCGAACGGCGTTGGCGCGCTGCAAAATTGGCTGGGCTCGACCGCATTCCAGCCTACATCAAAACCGCCGACGACGAAAAACAGGTGCAGTTGATGGCACTCATCGAAAACATACAGCGCGAAGACCTGAACGCCATCGAAATAGCGCTGAGTTACCACAAATTGATGAACGACTACAACCTGACACAAGAGGCACTCAGCAAGCAAGTGGGCAAAAAACGCGCCACCATAGCCAACTATGTGCGGCTGCTCAAACTGCCCGCCGAAGTACAACTCGGCATCAAAGACGGCAAAATAGATATGGGACATGCACGCGCATTGGCGGGCATCGAAAACGCCGCCGACCAAATAGCCGTGTACGAGCGCATATTGGACGAAAACTTGCCCGTGCGCGCGGTGGAAGAGTTGGTGAAAAACTCGACAGAAATCGCCTCGGGCACCCAAAAGCGACCATCGGTCAAAACGACCAAGCACGCCGAACTGGCCGAACGCATAGCGCACATCGTAGGCGCACCGACGCAAATAACCACCGCCGAAAACGGCAGCGGCAAACTGACCATCAAATTTGGGTCGGCCGACGAACTGAACAGACTTGTAGAAACACTCCAAAAACTGGCAAACTGACCACAATGACCAAACGTCTTGCTCTCGCAATCGGTATTTTGGCGGCAAGCCTCGCAGGTTTGCACGCACAGACACCCGCAGACGGCTTCGCCCCACAAGTGCAAGCCGACGAGCAAGTGTTCACCGTGTCCGACACGGCCGTATTTTTCACCGAAGCGCGGCCGGCACCCGTCCAACGCCACTACGACCACGAAGTGTGGCTGCCCGACCCCAAGAAATCGCTTTGGTACGCATTCATATTCCCCGGTTTGGGGCAAATATACAACCGCAGTTATTGGAAATTGCCGATAGTTTACGGCGGCACCATCGGGTTTGTCTATGGCATAACGTGGAACAACCGCTACTACCAAGAGTACTCGCGCGCCTACCGCGATGTGATGGGCAGCAACCCCACGGGGCGCAGTTACGACAATCTGCTGCCGCCCGGCACCGACCCAACATCGGATTACGCCAAAAATTTGCTCAAAAGCCAGCACAACACCTACCGCCGCTACCGCGACTTGTGCATCGTGGGAGCCGTGGCGTTTTATGCGCTCACCATCGTCGAGGCCTATGTCGATGCGCAATTGGCCGACTTCGACATCAGTCCCGACCTGTCGATGCATGTGCGCCCCACCGTCTTTCTCACCGAAAACAACCAAAACCCAAATTTCGGTGTGGGCGTGGGGATTAAATTTTAGTTAGCAGTTAGTAGTGAGCAGTGAGGAGTTAGGAATGAGGAGTGGTGCGGCGAAGCCGCAATTTCAAGAACAAAGAATATAGAACATAGAGCAAAGACTTTTTAATTATCTAATTATTTAATTTCCAATTATTTAATCAATTTTAGATTTCGAATTGACAGATTGAGGATTCAATGATTCAATAAATCAATAAGTCAATGATTCATTTCTGTCCCTCTGCCGAGCGCAGCGAGGATAGGGGGACGAGGAGCGACAGCGACGGAGGGGGTTGAAACCAATTAAGAATTAAGAATTTTTTCGGTAAGCGAGAGCAGAGTCAAACTTGTTTGAACTATGCCGAGCGGAGAAAAAATGCGCGCAGCGAATTAAGAATGAATAATAATCTCCAAATAATCAAATAACCAAATCTCCAAAAGCCAAAAAAACTTTCCTGTGAATCGCTTTCTGTTTTTTTCGCGTGGCCAGCAAATCGGCATCATCGTGCTGTTGGTGCTGATAGCGGCGGTGGTGGCACTCGACGTGTTGCTGCCACGCTTGGTGGCTCCACACGACGACACGTACGAGAGCGATTCGGTGTTTGTGGCGCAAGTGGCCGCCTTCGAGCAGTCGCTGCGCGACAAACCCAAACCTGTTTGGCAATCGCCTTTCGAGGCGCGCCACAAAGAACCGAAGCAGACCGATTTTGACGCGCCCACACGCCTCGCGCCATTCGATTTCGACCCGAACACGCTCGATTCGGCCGAATTTGTGCGCATGGGCTTCAAACCTTACGACGTGCGCCGCATCATGTCGTTCAGGCGGAAAGGCAAGCAGTTTCGCACCGCCGAATTTTTTGTGGAGTTTTGCCGGCTCGAACCCGAAGAGGCCGAAAAACTGTTGCCGCACGTGCTTATTGCCGCAGTGGCGCCAGCCAAAACCGACACCACCGCACAGAAGCCACGCAAAGCGTATGTGCATATAGAACTGAACGCCGCCGACACCGCCGAACTGCAACGCATGCCGGGCATCGGCAGCGGACGCGCCAAACAGATAGTGGGTTACCGTCGCCAATTGGGCGGTTTTGCCCACGTCGGGCAGTTGCTCGAAATCAACAATTTTCCGCAGGAGGTATTCGACAAAACTGCGCCATATCTATCTGTAAACCAAACACTTATCGAGAAAATACAGATAAACAAAGCCAGCGTCGAACGGCTGAAAAAGCACCCGTACATCGATTTTTACCAAGCGAAAGCCATCTACGAACTGCGGCGCATGCGAGGCACGCTGCACAACATCGACGAACTGAAAACGCTGAAAGAGAGGAAAGAGTTCGACGGCTACGATTTCGACCGACTTGCGCCATATCTCGATTTCAGCGAAATAAAATACGACTACAAACGAAAATAAAAGTCCCGTTTATCCGTTACAATAATAGATGAAAAAACGTCTGTACATACTTGCCCTCTGTAGCGTTTGTGCTTTGGCGGCATTTGCCCAAGCGGGGCGCGACACCTACCAATTCCTCAATTTGCCGACATCCGCCCGATTGGCATCGTTTGGCGGTGCTAACGTGTCGATAAACGACGGCGACCTGAACATGGCGTTCCAAAATCCGGCACTGATGAGCGGCAGCACGCACAATGTGCTGACATTCAACTACATGTACTACATTTCGGACATCAATCTGGCATCGGTGGCCTACGGACGCTCGTTCGGGCAAGACAACCACATGCTGTTCGGCATACAGTATATCGACTACGGCAAATTTACCGAAACCTCCGCCACCGACGTCGAACTTGGCACATTCACCGCCAAGGATTTTGCCCTCTATGTGGGCTACGCACGCACCTTGCCGCTCGGATTCACCGTGGCCGCCACCTGCAAACCCATCTATTCGGTTTACGAACGCTACCAGAGTTTCGGTTTGGCGTTCGATATCGGCGCGCACTACCAAAACGACACGCTCGGACTCTCCGTCGGACTCACGCTGCGCAATGCTGGCTGGCAATTCACCGGCTACTACTCCATCGACGGTAAGCAACACCGCGAAACCTTGCCGCTCGACCTCGAACTTGGCATCTCCGAACGGTTTCAACACGCGCCCATACGCCTGTCGCTCACCATACACAATATGCAACACTGGAACCTCGGCTACGAACGCGCCAGCAAAGTGCTCGAAGCCGAAAGCACCACCGACAACGTGAAATGGTACGACATGATGTTCCGCCACACCATTTGGACAGTGGAGATACTACCCACGAAAAATCTCTTCTTCGCCGTGAGCTACAACCACCGCCGCCGCGCCGAACTATCGACCAAAGATTGGAAAACCGCCGCCGGATTTACCTTCGGAGCGGGCATCAAAATAAAAATGTTCAACGTCGGATTTTCGCTGGTGCCGTACCAAGTGGGCAACCTCTCGTACCACGCCACGCTGGGAGTCAATCTGGCCGAATTCGGCGTGAAATAGCGCAACAAAACGAACCACTGCCTATGAAACGAATCATTGTGGCGATAGACGGCTACTCGTCGTGCGGCAAAAGCACCATGGCCAAGGAGTTGGCGCGCCGCGTGGGCTACGTCTATGTCGATACGGGAGCCATGTACCGCGCTGTGTCGCTCTATGCGCTGCGCCACGGCATCATCACCGATAGCGACATCGACGAAAAACGCTTGCAGGAAGCCCTCGGCGACATCGACATCAATTTCCGCACCAACGCTGCCGGCAAGCAGGAGACCTACCTGAACGGCGAAAACGTGGAGCAGGCCATACGCACGCTCGAAGTGGCCAACGGTGCAAGCCGCGTAAGCACCATCGGTTTCGTGCGCCGCGAACTGGTGCGCCAACAACAACGCATGGGCGCGCAAAAAGGCATCGTGATGGATGGGCGCGACATTGGCACCGTCGTCTTTCCCGAAGCCGAACTGAAACTTTTTCTCACCGCCTCGCCCGAAGTGCGCGCGCAACGCCGCTACGACGAGATGCGCGCCAAAGGCGAAGCCGCCGACTACGCCCAAGTGCTGGCCAATGTGAAAGAGCGCGACTACCGCGACACGCACCGAGCCGAAAGTCCGCTGCGCCAAGCCGCCGACGCCGTGCTGATCGACAACTCGCACATGACACCCGCCGAACAAAACGCACTGCTGCAACGCCTTTTCGACGAACGCACACGATAAAACATGGCAGCACACGATACAAATATCGACCTAAACGAGTACATGCGCCAAACCGAGCCGCAAAAAAACGACAAGGTAAAAGCATGGCAGGTAGCCATCGGCCTACAAGCCGTCGATGGTTTGACCACGTCCGACTATTTGCTATCGACCGCCAAAAGACACATCGACGGCGACCTATCCATTGCCGAAGTGCAGGATTTGATTGGGCAATACTACACAACACAAGAAGGGCGCGCCCTCAACGAGGCAAAAAGAACCGAAGAGGCCGACAAAGTGGCGGCAAACATCACCGAAATACTCGGACAAAACACATTCACTTTTTCTCCAGCAGGATTTGCGGCAATTCACCGGCGGCTTTTCACGGGCATACTGCACCACGCAGGGCAATACCGCACCTACAACATCACAAAACAAGAGTGGGTTTTGCGTGGCGACAGCGTTATCTACACCGACTACAGCATGATAGCCGACACCCTTGCCTTCGATTTCGAGCAAGAAAATCCATCGGCCTATACGCAGATGGACATGCCAACACTGATTCACCACATTTGCAAGTTCATTGCTGGCATTTGGCAGATACACCCATTCGAAGAGGGCAACACGCGCACAACGGCCATTTTTACCATCAAATACCTGCGGAGTCTGGGGTTGAACGTGGACAATTCCGCCTTTTCCGAACACTCATGGTATTTCCGGAACGCGCTGGTACGCGCCAACTACCACAATTACCAAAAAGGCATTGCCGACACAAACGAATTTCTCGAACTCTTCTTCAGAAACCTACTGCTCGGAGAGCATAACAGCCTGAAAAACAGGTATATGCTCGTCGGTGCAACATGGCAACACCAGCAAAAAGTACCGGCAAAAGTACCGAGAAAAAGTACCGAGAAAAGTACCGAGAAAAGTACCGAGAAAAGTACCGAGAAAATTTTGGCGCTCATGAAGCGCAAGCCCAGCATCACCATCAAGGAACTGTGCGCCGCCCTGCCTATGTCTGACAAAGGTGTGCGCAAAAACATAAACAAACTGAAAGAACAAGGCCGTTTGCGCCGCATTGGCCCCGACAAAGGCGGCTCGTGGCAAGTAACCGGCTGACAAAACCGAAAAAAACGACAAAAAATAGTTAACTAACATAACCACAGAGCTTTACGCTCTTATTCTCACAAATCGGAATCTAGACAATTTCAATGCGTATGGGAATAAGTGAGCGAAGGTTCATGCTTTCGGGCGTGAACTGTTTCGTGCTTATTTACGCATAGGGAAGTCTAGACCCTCGATTTGAATAAGCAAACAAAACGAGCAGTTCATAGCCTTTTTTGTTGCTGTCAGGATAAGGGCGATAGGCGAAAAAGCAATATGCCATGCCCACACTCAATTGGATTGGAAAAGAGAAAGTCGTTACTCACGCCGACCATGTCCCCTACCGTGTATTAGACCACAAGTACGACTATGGCGAGCCGACGGATAGCCCTGCGGCGGGCGAGGACGGAGGCAATATGATTATTCACGGCGACAATCTCGAAGCCCTGAAAGCCCTGCTGCCAAAGTACGAGAACAAGGTGGACTGCATCTACATCGACCCGCCGTACAACACGGGCAACGAGGGTTGGGTGTACAACGACAATGTGAACGACCCGCATATTCGCAAGTGGTTGGGCGAGGTGGTAGGCAAAGAAGCCGAAGACCTCACCCGCCACGACAAGTGGCTATGCATGATGTACCCCCGTTTGGTGCTGCTGCAAAAACTCCTTTCTCCCACAGGGGCTATCTTTATCTCCATAGACGACAACGAACAAGCCAACCTCAAACTCATCTGCGACGAGATTTTCGGCGCAGGGAACTTTGTGGCTTGTTACTTGTGGAATAAAACATCCACGCCACCAGCTTTATCCAAGAAGGTTAGACGAACGCACGAATATATTCTTTGTTACAATAAAAACAATGATGGTTCTCAAAAATATATAGGATTGGTCAACGATGGAGGCGATGCTCCAATTCTAAACGAAATAAACAAAGAGATTACCCTTTCTTTTCCGGCAAATTATGTTGTTACAACCTTACCTGATGGGATTTACAATGCTGGTGATAGGGAACGGGTATGTTTACTTAATGATGTTGTTGTTTCTAATGGAATAATAAAATCTCCCTTTCAGTTGAAAGGGCATTTTCGATGGACACAAAGTACGCTTGACTATGAAATCAGTCAAAAGTGTCGCTTGATAATCAAGAGTAATAAATTTGCAATAAGGTATTGCCGACAAGAAGACAGAACTGTAGCACCTCCTAACTTTATCACAGAGCGTTTTTATTTAGGAACGGCTATTGATAAAGAAACGAATGTAGATACCAATGATAAGGCGGGTGAAGAATTGAAATGTATTTTTGGTTCTAAGGTTTTTGAGTTCCCTAAACCACACTCACTAATTGAATACCTTATAGGCTTCTTAGGCAATCCCAACGCCCTTATCCTCGACTCCTTTGCGGGTAGCGGCACAACCGCCCACGCTGTCTTGAATCTCAACAAGCAGGACGGGGGACACCGCCGCTTTATCTTGGTCGAGATGTGCGACTATGCCGAGACCATTACCGCCGAGCGGGTGCGGCGTGTCATTAGTGGCTACGGCGAGGGCAGCAAAGCCGTGGAGGGGACGGGCGGCACATTCTCCTACTACGAACTGGGCGAGACCCTGTTTCATGGCGAAAACCTAAACGAAAACGTCGGCACCGAAAAACTGCGCGAATACATCTGGTACTGCGAGACACGCACGCCCTACGCCAAAAACGGAGCGGCAAGCGCAAATGCCTATCATTTGGGCAATTACAATAATGTAGGCTATTACTTCTACTACGAACGGGACAAAACGACCACATTGGACAAAGCGTTTTTGAACACCATTGCCGCACGCGCCGACCAATACATCGTCTATGCCGACAATTGCCTGTTGAGCGTCGAATTTATGCAAGCCAACCATATCATTTTCAAAAAGATACCGCGCGACATACGCAGATTTTAACCCGTAGAGCCATGGAACTGAAACCCTATCAGCAACAAATAATAGACGACCTGCGCCGTTTCATGCTTTGTGTGCAGGAGAAGAAAAACATCGGCGATGCGTTCAACGCCTTTTGGGTTGGTCATCTGCGCACGCCGCTCACTCCATTCCCTGGCGAGGCGGTGGAGCCGTACAAAAACAACGTGAAAAATGCGCCTCACGTTTGCATAAAAGTGCCCACGGGCGGCGGCAAAACCTTTATCGCCTCGGCAGCGTTGAAGACCATTTTCGACGCATTTGATGCGACGCGTTTCCGTGCCGTGGTTTGGCTGGTTCCGTCCATCACCATTTTGGAGCAAACGCTGCGCAACTTGCGCAACCCCAGCCATCCGTACAGGCAGCGCATCAATGCCGATTTTGCCAATCGTGTCGAGGTTTTCGGCAAAGATCAAGCCTTGCAAGGCGCGGGTTTTTCGCTACCAGTAGCCAAAGAGAACCTGTGCATACTTGTGATGAGTTTCGACAGTCTGCGCGCTAAAAAGAAAGAAGACCGCAAAGTGTATCAGGAAAATGGCAACCTGCAATCGTTCGAAACACTTGTGAGCAAAGACGAAAACGGCGACCCCGAATTGCAGTTGATGAAGGTGTTGCAAGCCATGAATCCCGTAGTGGTAGTGGACGAAAGCCACAATGCCGAAAGCGATTTGAGCGTGGAAATGCTGCAAAACCTGAATCCGAGTTTTGTGCTCGACCTCACGGCCACACCACGCCGGCACAGCAACATCATCAGTTTCACCGATGCCTACGAGTTGAAGAGAGAAAGCATGGTGAAGTTGCCCGTAATCGTCTACAACCACCAAAGCCGCAACGATGTGATTTCGTCGGCGTTGGAACTGCAGCGCCGCTTGGAAAACGAGGCCAACAAGGCGCAAGCAGACGGAGGCCGCTACATTCGCCCCATCGTGCTGTTTCAGGCGCAACCACGCACCGACGATGAGAACGTTACCTTCGAAAAAATCAAACGGACACTGCTCGAACTGAAAATTCCCGAAAACCAAATCCGTATCAAAACCGCCGACCGCAACGAGATAAAAGACGTGGATTTGCTTTCGCCCGACTGCGAAGTGCGTTACATCATCACAGTGAACGCCCTGAAAGAGGGTTGGGATTGTCCGTTTGCCTACATTTTGGCATCGTTGGCCGACAAGAGTTCGCCGGTAGATGTGGAACAGATTTTAGGCCGTGTGCTACGCATGCCTTGGGTGCGGAGCAGCAAAAATGCCATGCTCAATATGAGTTATGTGCTGACCGCCTCGCCCAAATTTCTCGATACGCTCGACAACATCGTCAAAGGGTTGAATCGTGCCGGATTTAGCGATAAGGATTACAAAATTGCGGAACCCGAAAAGCCGAAAGAAGCGACCGCCGCAGAACCGGCGCAAACCATGGGCTCTCTGTTCGCGCCTCGAGGTGCCGCGCCAGCAACAGACAAACCAGACACCGACGAATTTGATGCGGGGAAAATTCATTTTTCGCTGCAGCCGACAGAGGACGATACGAAATCGGCAACCATCAACAGCGATGTAGACAAAATAGAAGAACAAGCGAAAGCCGAAGCAGAAAAAGCAGCACAGCACGAAAAACAGGACAACAACGGAACCGATAACGTTCCGACAGCATTGGAAAATCAAGTGAAAAAGTACAAAATGAAGGAGATTTTCAGCGAATCGGCCAAATCGCTGAAACTGCCGCAATTTATGAGCAATAACGGGCAAAAACTTACCAATTGCCTATTCGTGGACTTGCCACAAACGGCCATTTTTGAATCCGAGGAACTGTTGCGCGACTTCAAATTGGGCAACGAAAACTCGGAAATAAACTTCGACAGCGTCGAAACATCGATGTATCGCGTAGATTTGGACGAAACGAACGACTACAAGCCAACCTATCTGAAAGTAGAGGGCGGCGTTCACGAAAAAATTGTGGATTACCTACTCGACCCCAAACAAAAAGGGAAGCGCGTCGAAAACTGCACGTTTCGTCTGAAAAACATCATCGGCAAAATGTATCCTATCCCCGACAAGGAAATAGAACTTTACATTTCCCGTGTATTAGAGCGGTTTTCCGACGAGCAATTCTCCGACCTGCTGAATCACGAATACTCGTATGCCGATAAAATCAAAGCAAAAATCAAGCAGTTGAGCGAGGCTTATAAGGAACGGCAATTTTTCGATATGGTCGATAGAGACCTGATTTTTACAGCAGAAACCTATCGTTTGCCCGCGGAAATTATTCCTACAAAAGTCATTTCGGGCTTACCAAAATCGCTCTACGACAAGGAAGGAGACATTGACGATTTCGAAAGAGAGGTGATTAACGATGTAGCCAATCTCGAAAATGTGGAATTTTGGACACGCAACCTTGAGCGCGGCAAAGGATTTCACATAAACGGTTTCATCAACCATTATCCCGATTTTATCATCAAAACGAAAAAGGGGAAAATCGTTCTGCTCGAGACCAAAGGCGACCATTTGGATGCCGAAAAAAGAATAAAACTCGGAAATTTGTGGGCAACCAAGGCTGGGAACGATTACAAATACTGCTTGGTCTATAATATCCGCCAAGTGGACGGTGCTTACACCAAAGACCGTTTCATCGACTTGCTCCGAAATTGGTGAGAACAGAACAACGTCAGATAGCACGAAATGTGCAACAAAACCAAAAAGCGCAGCCGTTGTAGGTTGCGCTTTGGTTGTTGGGGACGAACGGTTTTTACATCAATTTCACAACTTTTGCGGCGAAAAAACGCTCTATTCTCCGCAAATTTGCGGAGAATAGAGCCAAATTTTCCATCTAACGTTCTATTTCACCAGCACTTTTTGGTGGCCGATGGCGGCAGATTGCAGCCGGACATATACCAGCGCGATGCCCGACGGGGCTGTGAGCGTGCAGACCGATGTGCCTACGGTGGGTGCGGCACTTGTCAGTAGCCGCCCGACAAGGTCGTAGACGCGTATCTCGGCAATGTCGCTCGAAGCCACCACCACGATGCTTTCCTGCGCGTTGGAGAAGGCGGTTATCTGCTCTACTCCATCTGTATCGATGGCTGGTATGGCGTTGTCGGTCGGCGTGTCGTTGGGATTATCGGGAGTATCGGCCTCGCCTTGCAGATAGTAGCGTATCTCGTGGTTGGCCGGCGTAGCGATGCGGACACAGATGTCGTTGTAGAGGCGCGTTTTTTCGCCCGTTTTGCTGTCGCAGAGGTAGCACTCTTCGCTCCAGTTGGTGCTGGTGTGGAAGTAGAGCGTCAGGCTGTCGGAGCGGAAATCGCTGTGCAGCACAAAGCCGAGCGGCACGGTTTTCATCTCCGGTCGCAAGTCGGCGGCTAGCGGCTGGTTGTCGGCCAGCGTGTAGATGTTCACGGGCGTGGTGAGTGTGTTGTCGTTCACGCCGTACTCCACACCAGAGGAGATTAAGCGTACATCTTCGTTGCTGTCGTAGCCGTTGGAGGTGAAATCCATCAGTGCCAACTGCGTTTCGCCGCGCTGGTATTGCCAATCGCCGTCTTTATCTTGTCCGCCGGAGAGTGCGGTTATCTTCATCAGTTCGGGGCGCAGGGTGCGACCTTGAGCGCGTGCGTGAGCCGAAGCCTGCCTTGTCGTGGTGCGGTTGCGCGGCACGAGGCTCAGGTGTTCGGGTTTGAGGCTTACCTCCACCGTGCGGATATCTCCCGTAACATCTTGGCTCGCCACCATAGCCGACTGCATCGGGCGGAGGAACAGGTCGGTGGTCGTTACATCGCGCTTGATGGTTTCCCACTTGCCATCGACCTCCACTTGATAAGAGCCAATGTTGAGTACGTTTTGGTTGTCGTCGAGGAATTTCGCCATATTGATGTACGCCATGGTCGGGTTGCCAAAGAGGAAACCTTGTTGCCCTGCGATGGGCGTGGCAGAGCCGTCGGTCTTTTGGTTGAGGATAGTCAGCGTGATGTGCATCGCCCCGTCGCTTGCTGGCACAAAACCGAGTCGGTATGCCGAGTCGCGGTCGAGAGTTTCCACCATGCCATTCGGTTGGAGCGTAACGGAGTCGTAGTATTCGTACTCGGTATCGGGTTTGGGTAGTTTGATTGTGAGCGACTGCGTGTCGTCGGTCGGTCCGAAGCCCGCCACGGCAAATCCCTGTCCGGGTTCGAGTTTCTTGCCCATCGTATTCGACTCGATGAAGTCGGCCGTCGTGCTGTAGCGATAGTCCCACCCTGTGGGAGTTACCACGGTTACATTTTGGTTGTAGTACGAAGCCCATACGGCGTAGGCGGCATACTTGGTGCGTTCGCCTTGGAAGCCGTTCACCTCGAAGTCGGCACTGCTCTCGGTCGAGGCACCTGCGCTGTATTTGCCCGTGTGCGGCACAAATAGGTCGCCCGAATAGGTTGCTTGCATAGGCGATGCCACGGTGTACCAATCGTTGGCGGGCAGGGTAGCATTGACATACGCTTCGTTGTAGGCGAGATACTCTTGTCCGATGATTTTCGCGCCCGAACGGAACTGCACTTTTTTGCAGACATTGGTGTGATAGTGTACATCTTCGGGGTAGAGGATATACGGGTCGCAGTCGGGCTGAATGGTCGGGTACTTCATCTCGTCGAGGAAGTCGGCGTTATGCTCCGGCAGGATTACCATCGTGTTTTTGAGCGGCGCGTAGCCGTGGTCGAGCACTTTGCCGTCCACTATGCCGCGCCAGTTGCGGTCGTCACCCCAGAGGTAGAGGCTGTCGCCCGTCATGGCGGTCGGTGTCCAGATGACGGTATCTGGCACAACCACCACATTGATGTACGAGTAGCCCAGCAGACAGCCGCTGTCGCCGTCGTCCATTTCGGCGGTGGTGCCGCGCACTTTCATCTGCAGGCGGAGTGTGTATTCGTAGCCAGCGCGCATCGGGTGCGAGTTCACAACCCAGAGCCCGGGGTGCCCCTCTTTCCAGCCCGATTGGTTGTTGTGCACCCATTTCATCGAATCCACATGGTCTTGGTCGATGTAGTGGAAGACGATGCTGTCGCCCACGTCGTAGTAATTGGCCGAAGCACCGTCGTAGCCGTTGAACTTGTCTTGCGAGAAGTGCATCGAGAAGCCCGGAGTTCCAATCAGTGGGCTGACCACGGGGTCGGTGCTGAGCACCACTTGGGTACTGTCGTAGCAGATGGCCACATTTTTTCCTATCTCCTTAATCGGCACATAGAATTGGTTGTGTGCGTTGTGTTCCGAGATGCGCACGCGGGGCACATCGTTGCCCGTGATGTCGGCGGTCGCCTTGTTGCTCAGGTTCAGCACATAGTCGCTCTTCACGCTGAAAACCATGATGTAGGTCGGGTTGGCGCATTCGTTCAGAATGTAGGTATTGCCGTTGTACACAGTTTTGGCCGTACCGGCAATCGGGTATATCCAGTAGCGGCAGGTATCCTCGGAGCGCATGTATATCTGTTGGCGTTCCTGCCAGAGAACGAGTTTTTTCTGTTCCACGAGGGTTTTGATTATCTCGTAGTGGCTTTGGTCGTCCCAATACTCTGTGTTGGCGTTCACCTTGCTCAAGTCGGTGGCAAGGTAGTTCGATTTTTGGTTTATGGTGTCGCGGCGCAGGTCGGCTATGGCGGCATCTACTTGCTCGCGGGTGTAGCCGTATGCCGCCTCGAATGCAGCGTTGCATTGTGTTTCACGCTCCGTCGTCATCTCTTGGTAGGCGACGTCCTCGTCGGGGTCGAGGTAGGAGTAGTACCACGCGTCGTCGCTATCTATGCCCAAAAGCCAGTCGCCCTTGGCGTATGCCTGCAGATGAATGAGTTTGTCGCCATCGGTGAGCGTGTCGGTTACGAGAATCTCCAGCGGATAGAGGCCGTTGGCGCACTGTCCGGCGGCGGGATAGGTTTCGCCGTTGAATACGAATGCCGTCTTCTCGAATACGGGAAGTTTGGTACGCATGGCGCAGGCGGCTTCGCTCAGTTCGTCTTTCGCGTAGGCGGTGCGCACTTCGTAATTCTTCTTGGCAGAGAGTGGGCTTTGGTGTACCAATTGCGCCAGATAGATTATCCAGCGTTCCTTGCCCGACTCGTAGTTGCGAATGTAGCGCAGCAGCGTGGTATCGCTATCGTATTGCGCAATCGAGTCCAACAGGGCTTTGGCCGAAACGGCAGTTTCCGCTTCCGTGGGCGTGAAATCTTTTGCCGGAGTAACCAGATAGCCGTAGTCGGCCGATACGGACTTGCCGTCTTGATAGTAGTTGGTTTTTATGGCCTTGCCTTTCGACACGTCGTAGATGTCGTAGAAGAGTTGTGTGTTGTATTTATCCACGCCAGTGAATTGCGTGTAATCCGCTTTGATGATGGTTACCATCTGGTCGCCTTTGGCGTTGCGGCTGCAGTCGGTGCTGGCTTGGAACGATTCGAGTGGCGTAGGCGAAGCGTAGAGGTAGATGTCGTCCAACAGGAAGTCGTTGCCGTCGTTGTCGGAGGCGTAGTTCATCACGCTGATGCGCGTCTCGTCGTAGTTTTGTGCGCCTACCAGCGGGAAGTTCACCTGCTGCCAATTGACGCTGCCGTCGAGCGGACCCGTGCAGAATGCGCCTATCGACTCCCATTCGCCGCCCGCAACGCGCCCTTCGATGTCGAATTGCAGAATCGGCTGTGTCTTGTTGTTGTAGTTGGCGTTGGCCACCCAAGCGGCGCAGTAGAGTTGCTGTCCCGAGCAGATGGTGGCGTTGGTGGAGAGGGTTACGACCTTGCCAGGCAACTGCGCGCCGTCCACATAGAGGCAGTAGCCGTTTTCGGCTCCGCCGTGTTGCGCAATGTTTTTGCCCCAATAGGCGTATTGTCCCTGTTCGCTCGGACAATTCGTGCCTATCGCATTCACTATGGCATATTCGCCGTAGAACGGGAATGGAATTTGGTCGCCGCTTCCACTCATGCTTCGTGTGCCACGGAACGACTGTCCTTGCGTTACCGAATAGGGATAGCAGTAGCCAAAACTGCTCTCTTGGGCACCGAGCGGTTTGGGATAGATGACGCAGTTGGTGGTGCCGGGTTTGTCGTAGTCGAAGTTCTGCTCGGCAAGCAGCACATAGTTGCGCTCGATGTCCTCTTTGGTGATGAGCGCAGTGGTCGATGGGCCGTAGTCCGAGGCGACGGCGAAATGTATCGTCCAGCGGGCAAGCAGGAGCGTATCGGCCAGACTGATGCCGTTGTATTTGTCCCATATCGTCTTGCCAAACGAGCCGCCGTAGGTGCCGTTGGCAGCAGGCTCGATGCGGTATTCATAGACTACCGAATCTGGTATTGCCCGCTGTACGGTGCGGAAATCGTAGCGCGAGCCAAGCGTGTTGCGCGCTTGTGGATAATCGGTTCCGTCCGCCACTTGCATGGCTGGAGTCTGCAACACGCCGTTTTTGTAGAAGCGCACCTCTACCGAGTCCAAGTTCGCGCTCATCGAGAGGCGCAACAGGGTGTCGCGCGGCGTGCCGAGGGTGTTTATCTTCACGGGAACGAAGTAGCAGAGGTCGCTCGGGCGGTCCATCGTGGCATTGTCGTTGTAGGGATAGGCCGAGGCGTATTTGGTGCGGAGAATGACATTCTTGCCGACAGGCGCAGTGATGGTGTAATCCTCGAAATAGTTGCCACTCTTGGCGGTGAATTTCGAGAGCGAGTCGGCCATTTGGCTTGCGGGGCGCAGGTGGAATATCTGGCGGTAACTGATAGTCGGCTCTTGCACCTGTTTGGCAGAGGCGAGGTCTATCTTGTAGTCCGTGTAGTTGCTCATATCCACGGCGATATCGCGCTCCGCGGGCAGGTCGTTGCCGGTGGTGTCCCAGCCAAGCACGACGGGAATGACCATGTTCGACAGGGCGGCTTCTTGCTCGTTCAGCGAGCCAGCCTCGTCGAGCCCAGCCCACATCCAGCCTCTGCCCTTCTCCATGGCGTAGTACAAGCCCTGCGAGGTGGACGGCGTGCTGTTGATGGAGTCGTAGAGCCAAAGGCTCACGCCGTTGTCGTTGATGTTTTTGGCGGGCGGCCGTTGGTAGAAATCGCTTTGAGTCTTGTAAGTGCCGTCCTTGCGGCTGCGGTAGAAGCGCGGGTCTGCGCCTGTGTTGTAGTCGTACCAGCGTTGCCAGCCGAAGAAGTTACGCTCGCGGGGACGCAGTTCCACCTTTTCGCCAGGGTAATAGTAGATGGTGGTCTCGTGGGTATGCACGCTCTGCCGTCCCTCGTCATCGACGGTGGTGTAGCCCCAGCCGCCTTGTGGAACAAAATCTATTTCGCCTGCCGAGGCGTGGTTCAACTGCTCGATGGGAATGACGCGCGTGTAGGTCGTCTTCATCTCTTTGTTTTTGAAATAGTGCAGCAGCACGTTCGAGCGGTTAACGTTCAGCGGGTTGGCTTCGGCGGTAAGCGTAATGCTCGTGCCGCCTTCGTCGAACTCTTTGTCCGCCGTAATGGTCAGCCAACTGCAAGGGTCTTCCTCCAACTTGGCAGAGTGTTCCACGCGGTCGAGCAGTTCCTCCGAGCCAGGAGTAAGTTTCTCCCGCCCAAGCTCGATGGCGGCCTTCTCTACGCGCTCTTTGGTGTAGAGTTTGATGGTGTTCTCCACCACGAGCGAGTCGTAGGTAACCTCCACCGACCCTCCATCGGCGGGGAAAATAATTTGGCTTTGGCTCAGATAAGGCACGAGTTTCTGCTCGTGGTAGTAGTGGTACGACTCACGGATAATAGGCTGCTTGTAGTAGTACACCTCTTGCCCGTTCTTGGTAATGGCAAAACGCAGCGTATCGGTGAAGTCCGCCCAATAGGCACCGTCGGGACGGGAATAGTAGGTGCCTGTTACGTAGTTGAGCGGGCTGCGGCCTTTGGGGAAGAACTGAACGACAAACCACTGCATCTTAAACGGGTCGGGGTCGTCGTCCGTACCCCAGTCCAAACTGTCTTTCATCACGCGGTAGTCTATCATCAGACGGGCGGTGTCGCGGTACTGCATGCCCCACTCTGCCCCGGGTTGGTTGTAGATGCCAGGAGCGGTGATGTCGCTATACCACTTGTAGACGGGCAAACTCTTGCCGCCGTCGTTTATCAAAGAGCAGGTGTGACCGTAGCCGCGTTTCTGCATCTTACGGAAATCCAGCGTGAGTGTATTTTCGGAGTATAGCCATTCGGTGTCGTAGCCGTCCTGCACGCCCGCTACGGAGTAGTAGCCCGACCAGATGGTCATCTGCGGGTAGATATAGAGCATGGCGGTGCTGTCTGCCTCTGCCTTGGCACTGTCTGGCTCGTAGGCGTAGTAGGTGTCCGAGCACCAAGTGGTGGCTATCAGGCTGTCTTGGTCTTCGGCATACGACCACTTCTCGTAGTAGGCGGGGTGAATGGTGGTGGTGCTGGGGTCGGAGGTGTAAGCCCAGCGGTCGTTTTTCTTGTCGAAATAGAGGTAGTATTCCGTGCCGGCTCCGTCCGACACAAGCGGGTATGCCAAGGTGCGCAGGTGCGTTTTGTAGTCCAGCACGCGCGTCCATTGGTGGTCGATGGCCGACGAATTTTCGTATGCGTCAACAAGGGTTATCGTTACCGTGCCGTCGGTGCCGACCTCGGTGCGCACCCATTGACCGGTAGCAAGATTTTGGTAGCGGCGGTAGTTGGTGCCGTCGTTGTCGCCTTGTACCACGCGCCAGAGATTGACGGTAGAAGCGTCGGTGGGCAATACGGTGGCCGAAGCGGCTATGGTGGTGCCATCAGCACTGATGGTCATATAGACGAATTTCACCTCTTCGCGGTAGTAGTGTACGGTCTGCGTGCCGTCCGTCGCCGTGATGGTGTCGGAGTAGTAGAAGAGCGAACGCCCGTAGGCCGTCTTCTTGCCCGTGTATTCTCGCTTCGAAATTTCTGTGATAGAGGTGCTTACGGGATAACCAAATAGGCAGGTGTCGCCTGCTGCGATGGGATTGCTACCCGAAGCGGAGCGGGTGTTGTCGTCGTAAGTGTCGATGACCAATCCTGCCATGTTCGCCATGTGCAGATTGCTCCACAAATTGCCGGCCTGCAGGCCTCCTACGGCGATGACCGCCGCTATCGCTATTGCGCCACTTACTACACCCAACTGGATACGCTTTTTCATCTTGCTGTGTCTTGGATTTATGTTAATCTATAATATCAATTCGTAATTCTTATTTCTCTTCAGGCGCGTACGCTTGAAAAGGCAGTAGCCCGCTGCGAAAAACAGCAGGGATATCACCGCATCGCCTACGGGTGCTTGTGGCGGCACCTCTCCGACGGGGTCGGAGCCAGGACGTTTGATGCGTAAAAATTTATTGCTGTGATCTATGGAACTCATCTCGTCGAAAACGTCGCCTGCACCAGCATCCATGTCGCTGAACAGTTTGGCGGATCTGACGGTAGAAAAACCCCAATCGTTGGTGCTGAACGGTGCGCTCATCTCGGCGGTGCGGGTTATGCGCGACGTGCGTGTCGACGAGAACGACCGATAGCCGTTCTTGCCGCCTCCAAAGTCTACGCCAGGCGTTCCAGCCGATGTGCCAGGCAGGCGTTTGGCCGCATTGATGCCGAGCGCATTGCGGCGGCAAGTGGCCACCGACGAGCTGGGCTGTTGCGCAAAACGCGTGGCGAAATCATTCACTAATCCCACATTTTTTGCCCTGCCGCAACCGTATGCCGCTTGGTCGGCCGAAACCCATGTCGAAAAAAAGTCCTCTGCAGAAACACTTTCGATGCCCCATAGGAGCATCGCGTAAATCAGAAATTTATAGTGGATAGACATCTCTTCCTCTTTTTAGTCAAAAAAAGTTCTCTTCTCCAAAATTGGCGGCAAAAGTAGAACTTTTTTCTAATGCAACCAAACTTTTCGCTCGTTGGCAGTTCACTTTTTTGCGCATTCTACGCCACCAACAGAGCCTAAGTTGCTGACTATTTGAGGATTTGAGGATTATTATTCATTGTTAATTATTCATTCTTAATTCTTAATTAGTCTTTAACCCCCTCCGTCGCTACGCTCCTCGTCCCCCTATCCTCGCTGCGCTCGGCAGAGGGACAGAATTGAATCATTGAATCACTGAATTATTGAATGATTGAATTTTGGGGCGCATTCTCTCCCCCTGCTGCGCAGCAGATAGGGGGAGTACCCACGCAGTGGGGGTAGGGGTTTTATGTCAATTGACAATTGATAATGAACAATGAATAATTGTTTGCGCCCAAAATCATCTTTGCTCTATGTTCTAAAAAAAGCACGGGATTACAAATCCCGTGCGACCAAAAAATTGAATCATTGACTTATTGAATTCTCAATTTGTAAATTTTTCATTATCAATTATCCATTGTCAATTAAACAACTCCTCACTCCTCATTTCTCACTACTAACTGCTAACTCCTCACTCCTAATTTTTTTGAAATGTTCCGAGCAATTGGTTCATGGCCGCCACAAATTCGCGCGGATTGCCGGTGCGGTGCTGCGAGTAGGTGAGCGCATTCGACTTGTCGGTGCTTTGGTATTCCAACAGGCTTTTGCCGTACGGCCCCAAGAATATCTCCTTGGTAGTGCCGTTCATCTCGATGAAGATAGATGTGTCGCGCAAGGCGATGGCGTTGATGTTGCGGTAGAATATCGAATCGGTGTCGCACGGTTCGAGTTCATTCTTGTAGGTGTCCCAATAGTTGTAGTTGATAATCAACCGGTCGCGTTGCGGCACGGCCACTACATAGTACACACGGTCGAGCACGTCGTAAGGGTTGTTGGTCCACTGTTTGTCGGGGTCGTCCTTGCGGTACTGCACAAAGTAGTTGAGGAACAGAATTTTGCCAGGCACCTCTTTTTCGTCGAATATGCCACAATTTTTCAGCGTTTGGGTTACGGGGTCGCCAAAGGGAATCACCTCGTTGCTGCCCGACAGAAATTCGCGGCAAAAGTCGACCATATCGAGCAATTTGGCGCGGTTGTGGTAGATGTCCAACGCGTGTTCGTATTTGTTCTGATTTTCGCGCTCTTCGTTGGCTACCTCGCGCCGCTGACGGCTCACACGCGAGAACCGAACTATGGTTTTCAGCAAAAAGATGATGAACGGCAACAGCAGCACAAGCACATCTACGGCGATGCGCCAATCTTTGGCCACACCAAAATAACCCGTTACTTTGCCCTGATGCTCTTCGGCCACAACGGAGCCGTTGATGGTTTGCTTTTGGCCGTTTTCGTCGATGTCGTACGACACCAGTTTGTAGTCAGCCCAGAATATGCTGTCTTTTTCGGCGCGCGCAATGCTGTCGGCACGCAACTTTTCCTTGATTTCGTTGCGTTCGGCTTTCGATAGTTTTTTGTCCCGATAGAGTGCGTTGTACTCTTGTTGCACGGTTTGCTGCGGATGCGTTTTTATCTCGCACACGCCCCAATTCTCCTTGGCTTCGAACAACAGCACAGCGACCATCACGGCCACCGTTGCAACCGCCATGACGATGAGGCGTACAATCATATTGCCGATGGGATAACTGGGTTTGTCCAGTTTTTGCGGCTTTTGCGGCTCGTACATGTAGTCGAAAAAGTTCAAGCGTTCTTGCGGGTCGGTCAAGCGTCGCACGGCATCGTGCCAATTTTCGGGCAGTTCGTTGTCTCGGTCGCTCGGAATGCTCACGCGGAAACTCTCGAGATACGAGAGGTCGGCTTCGCGCTTGCGGTTTTCCGCCTGTTTTTCGCCCTTCAGCAGTTGGAGATATTCCACATTTTTCGGGTCGGAAATTTTCACATGCGTCTCAATCTCCGTCAGCTCGTCGGCTTCGGGCAGCATGGTCTGGATTTTGGCAAAAAGTTCGTCGGGCGTTTCGCCATGCACTTGCAAACCGTTGGCCACGAACGCTCCTTGGCGCAAAATCATTTGCAAAATCAGATATTTGCGCTTTTTCTGCAGATTTGTAGCGGTGTGCAGCCACTCTTCGATTTTCTCGGCACGGTTAGTGTCGATCATTTTGGGCGATTTCCCCTCGAAGAGCGACAGCGCGTAGTAGTAGTACATGTCGGGCTCGGTGGGCTGCTGATCGACGGCCATCTTGAAGTTGCGCTGCGCCAATTCGTAGTTTTTCAGCCCCAGATAGAACAGCCCCATGGCAAAAAGGGCGTTGGTGTCCTTGGGATTGTCGGCGGCCTTTTGCTTGAATGCGTCGATGTATTGTTGCGCCATCTCGTTGGTCATCTTCAGCGGATCGACCTCCGAGGCTACGAGTTTGTTCACTGCGCCGCATTTCGGACAAACGCTCTGCCCTTCTTTGAGCGGACTGGTGCATTCGCTACACCGGAGTACTTTTATCAGTGCCATGTTTTTTCGGGATTATTGGTGATGATTGTGTGTTGCCGATGGTCAATTGTTTTTGATGCTCTCGATGTATTGCGCTATTTTGCCAAAATCGATTTGTCCGCCATCGACACCGCGCTGTAGTTCGTCCAGCACGAGTTGTAGTGTGTGCGCATTGTCGGGTTTTTGCAGGCGTGCTGGCGGCAGCGACTTCACGTCGCGCACGAGGCGTGCCATCTCCTGTTCGTCGCCGTTGTAGCGTCGGGCGAGTGCCTCTATTTCGCTCACGGCGTTGCGCACGGTTTGGGTGTTTGCCTCGAGTTTTTGCTGACGCGCCTCGTGGTTCGAGTCGGTTTCGGCCATAAAAATGGCCGGAATGCACCACAAAAGCGTAATCACCAGCAGCACCGCGATGTACCATTTGAAATCGATGTCGAGACCTACGCCAGCCGTGAGAACGGCGTAAGCAACCATCACGACGATGCCTGCCAGCAGATAAAACAGCCCATACGTGCCAATCGTTACACTCAACCACGGCGAAACGCCTTGGACATCGCAGCGCAAAAACGCCAGCCAGCCAAAGAAAACGGCTTCCAACAGGAGCGTGTAGCAAAGGTTGAACCAGAAAAGTGCCGTGGTCTCTTCGGGTTTGAACAGCAAAAACAGTACGAGCGTAACCAACGCTGTTATCGTAGGCAGCACGATTTGTGCCAATCGGTTGATGTTTTTTGTTGCCATAGTGTTTTGTTTTTTCTGAAAAAGTTAGAGAGTTGGTGGTGGCGGTGGCGGCACTGCGCCAAACAGCGGCGCCAAATCGGGACGGCTGTTGGCGGCAGCCCATTGTGGCATGCCTGCCGTCCAAACCATTGTGGCGGGCGTGAGCGTGCCTTGTTGCGCCAGCGTGTGCAGCGTGGTGAGGTCGTACGGACCTTGTTGTGCGCCATTCACCAAAATGTGGTACACGGTGGCGACTGGTGGTGGCGGTGGCGTGGCTGTGTTTTGTGGTTGCACTGGTTGAGCGTTCATCACGCCAGCCATTTGCCCCATCTGCGCTCCGAATGCGCCTCCCACGCCGAAGCCCATACCCATGCCCATGCCTGCGCCCATCATCTGACCGGCCGAGCCTTCGTTTTGCGCCGCGCCTTCCATCACGTCGAATTGGCGTTCTTGTTGGTAGGTGTAGCCCTCGCGCGCACGCGCTCTTGCTCTGGCGCGCGACTCGAAGTCCGTTTCGCCGCCGGCCGTTTGCGCCGCCACGATGCGTTGGTAGTTTTCGTCCTCTTCGTTTGGATTGATGGCTTCTACATCGAAACGGGTTATCTGTATGCCGTACTCTTCGAAATAGGCGTTTATCTCCTTTTTAACATAGTCCGAAACGTCGTTCAAATAGTCGTTGGCTTCGGTTACCGATATGCGCTGTTGGCTGAAATAGCGCGAGATGAGCGGTTTCACGCGCTGCGCTACGGCACTGGTAAATTCGCCCACAAAGTCAGCGAGCAGAATCTCGTGCTGCGTGCCAGAATACTCGCGAATGAAGGCGATGGCGTTCGATATGCGAAATTCGTACGAGCCGTACGAGCCTATTTTGATGGTTACGCCCTCGTCGCCAAACGAATAATCTTTCACCGTCAGTCCTACGCCCCAGCCATTGTCGTCGGCCACACGCTGACGGGTGGTGTTCAGCACAAACAGCGTGGTTTTGAAGGCAGAGTTGCCGCCAGTAGCCAGATTTACAATGTTTTGCAAAAATGGCACATTGTTGGTCGATAGTTCGTATCGCCCCGGACGGAACGTGTCGGAGTACATGCCTTCGCTGCAAAAGACCATCTCCTGACCCTCTTGCACAGTAACTTTGGCTTTGGTCGAGAGGTTGTCGTAGGGATAGCGTTGCAACAGGCAGCCTTTTTCGAGGTTGTAAAACACGTTGTCGATTATACCCACGCGCTCAGCACCCTGTCCGTCGTAAGTGATGCCGTCGGTACGCTGTTTCGAGAAGAGTCCCATAGTTTTCGGTTATTTTAGTTCGAGAATCGGATTATTTCACTATCACTTTGTGTGTTTGCGTGCCGCATTTCACGATGTAGATGCCGCTGAGCGAACCGTTTTGGCGCGTTACATCGAGTCCGAGCACGGTGTAGATGCGCATGTCGTCGGTGCCGTAGATGCGTCCGTCGTGTGCAAAGATGGGTGCGTTCGTGACCGCCGGCTGCTCTATGGCTGTGGCGTTGCAAAGGGCGGTCAGTGCCACATTTTTAATCTCCCAGCACGAACCTTCGGCAGCCGTGGCGGCTACATATTTGAAGGCGAAGTGCATGTTCTTTGCCAAAAATTCGGCGGGAATGGTTATTTCGCCCGAATTGACGAACGTCCAATTGGTGCCCGTGGGATAGTTTGGAATGGTTATCTGCGTCCATGTGCCGGTCGATGGGTAGCCATCGACATAGTCGGCCGAAAGCCACAGGGTTTGCATGGTGGTTTTGTTGGCGGCAGTGCCTTTGTTGGCGGTGTGGTCGAAAGCAAGTACGGCTCGCTGATGTTTCGACAGGTCGAAAGCGGGCGACACCAGCCAATCCTCGTTGTTGTCGGAGCCAGTGCCGTTCATCCTAGCGTAGTGGTAGTTAGCATCTATAAACCAATCGTTGGTGCCACTCACATTTATCGAGGTGAAATCGCCCAATGTCGAGTAGAAGGTTTCGGTATAGGTAATGTTGCTGCACACGTCGTCTTCTTTGTCGCCGCTTCCGTCCGATTTCAGTGCCAAACCAATCAGATAGGGGTCGTGGTCGGAGTAGCGATAATTGTAGTTGTAGTCGGCACCGCTGCTGCACGAGGTGCAGATGTGGAACACGCCTGCGCCCGTTATCTGTGCCGCCAACGCGCTATTGGCAAATGCGTGGTCGATGAGTTGCCCAGCACCTTGGTAGCAGTGCGATATGGCGGCAGCGTCGTAGCGCACGAGTTGCTCTTCGTAGCCAGCATCGACGAGCAGTTGCAGCGGCTTTTCGCCCATCTCGCAGTTCAAGTCGCCTATAATCAGTATGTCGGGGTCGGCGGTGATGTTTTTCATTTTGTTCACCAGATCGGTGGCTTCCGACACGCGTTTGGCGTTGCCTTGGTCGGTTGTGTTGTCTTTGGCTTTGAAGTGGTTCATGCTCAGCGTGAAGCGTTCGCCCGTGGCCAACTCTTCGAACATCTGATAGCGCATGGTGTATTTGTAGTAGGTCTGCTGTGTGCTGGCGTTGTTCGCGCCAACGGTTTTCACCTTATCGGTGCGATAGATGAAACCCGATTTTGTAAAGGTGTATCCGTCGTCCGAAATGCCATCGGCCACGTAGGCGTAGGGACGATTGCTGGTGCGCCCGTTGAGCGAGTCGGTGAGCACTTGCAGCGACACTTCGTTGGCTTCCATCTCGCACATGGCAAAAATGTCAGCATCGACACAGCGGAACACATCGACAATTTTCGAGGTTTTCGTCTGGAGGCATTCCAAACTTCCGCAGTCGCTTTTGCTGGCGCTGCTGTAGTTGATGAAATAGTTGCGCAGGTTTTGAGCGCACACCACCAGCGTGGGTTCGCCTATATTGGGCAGTGCCACAGGCAATACGGATTTATCTTTATCGTCGTCGGCATCTTCGGTTATTTCGCCCACGATTTTCACATTTTTAACCTCCCACGTGTCAGCGGCAGATGTCGTGGATTTGTAGCGGAAAGCGATTTTTGTGGCGGCGGTTGGCAGCGAAATTCCCGAAGAGACAAAGTCCCAACTACCGGCAGTCGGATAGGCGGGAATCACTATGTTCTTCCACTCCGAAGCATCGAATGTGGCACTCGGGTTAACAGCGTAGTACAGCTGGAACTCTTCGCTAACTGTGCCGTTTTGAAATTTGGCAGCATGGTCGAACGTAAGGGTGGCCGATGCGCAGCCCGACAAATCGAACGAAGGCGAAATCAGCCATGCCTCGCCAGCGTTGGCCGAACTGTTAACATAAGCATTCGCCGCCATGTAGCCATAACTATTGAAACTCCAAATGTAGCTCAAACTACCAAGGTCTACATTTTCGATGGTAAAATCACCTTGCCCAGAAGCAAAGGTTTCGTCGAGCACGGTCGTTTCGGTGGCATTGCCCCATGTTGCAGCACACAGAGCCGCTACGCAAAGAAGGATTTTTGTGTGTTTCATGGCATCGTATATTATAAGGGTGAAGAATGATTTTGCAAATATACGATATTTTTTTCATAAAACAACACGTTGTGGGTATTTTTTTGCGCTTCGCGCAGTTTCTCGTTGTTTTTGGTTATTGTGGATTTGATTATTTGGTTATTCGGGGATTTGGATTATTATTCATTCTTAATTATTCATTCTTAATTAGGTTTCAACCCCCTCCGTCGCTGCGCTCCTCGTCCCCCTATCCTCGCTCCGCTCGGCA
>CAVKQB010000006.1:0-7815 GCA_963658575.1 Leyella stercorea
GGCAAACTTGGTGTGTGCGTCGCCTACGATGTAATGCAAAAAACTGTTTGCCAGGCCGATGCACAATATTCTGGTTACTACGATTGGCTTTTCGATGTAACTATTTCACAAAATGGGATTTACGATTTCGGCAATTTCAATCTTGCACAATCTGCAAAAAAGACATCAATTAAGCAATTGGGGTATGGCGGAATGGCTTCGTTGGGAATGCAGTGGTTCCCCATACCAAAACTTTCAATTGAAGGGGGGATAGAGTATTGCGCCATGTATCATTCGGTTACAAAAGCCGATGATTTTAGATTTTCGCTCGATTCTAATCATTGGAATTCGGCTACTGGATTGTTCAAACATTTTCTCTCACACACAATTGCATTACAGATAACTCTAAATTATAACTTCTAAATTTACAAAAAAAATGAATAAGTTCAAATGTTCCGACTGTGGGTATATTTTCACTGGCAATTATACTACACAAGTATGCCCTAATTGTGGTAGTCATAATATCAAGAAGGCAAGCGGAGGTGTGCCTTGGAAAAAAATTCTGATTGCCTTATGCGCAATTCTGGTTATTCTTTTGCTTTTCACAATTTTCAAGCCATCTGAGAAAGCACTTAAGGCCTCTTTGAGTTTTGACGAACAGAAGGTCTCGATATTAGTTGAAGGAATTGACGAGGACGATTTAAGGAATAGTTATCAAGTGAAATACTCTTCGGATTCTAAGCCAAACACTTATCAGAAGCTTTTGTTTGGTAACGGAAACGCTGCATTTGTTCGTATAGCAGAGCTTAACGAAGGCGAAACCTATACATTCTATGTTGTTGAACGAAAAGATGATAGCAAAGTGCCTGAAAAACTCGATTGGAAAACAACGAATCGGTATACACGACCATTGCCCCCCTCGCCCCCTAAAATTCATGTAGAAACAACTCCAGACTGCCACACGGGCAAATATACCATTACGATAGTTGTTGACGATGGAGTAGCCGATGTATATTGTCTTGACGATAAGGCTCAATCAACTCCTGTATTCGAAAATGTGGCGGCTCGCACGGACGCCTACCTTGTTAAAGTGGTAGATAATAGCAATCTACTTGAATCAGAAAAAGAAGAAGTCCTTTGCCCAATAATTAAGGCATTCCATGTCGATATTATTAAAATTCGTGATGCATTCTGCAAAGTTGGAAAGGGTGAACTTAAAGTGGGCGATGCAATGAGTATTATCAACAATGGGAAAAATATTAAACTTACTCAACCTATAGACGGTAATAAAAAGTTGGAGGGCATTCTAAACTATGCTTACAATAATGGGATTCAGTACAATGTTGAGGCTGAAATTGAACATGGCGATTGTTCTGACAGATTGAAAAGTATTACAGTTCGAAAATGAAACGATTGCTTTTCATACTATGTGGCGTTGTGGTTTGCTTTGTCTTGCAAGCGCAAAATCATTTTGTCTATTTGCGTTATGATGAAACGACTAATGATTATTCGCTATTAAAACGTAAAATATCGAACCTTAAAAGTGATTGCCGTGGAAAGTTTGTCTTGTTTTTTGATGGAAAAATTTATAACGATGATGAGGTAGATGAACTTTTTCGTAAAATGGAATTTTTGCAAAATACGCAAATTTATGAACCAATTGAAGAAGAAAATAGGCTTTTTGCGTGGTTTGAAAAAACGCTCGACGAACGCGTATCGAAAGATTGGCGTTTGTATGGGCTTAACGATGATAAATGGCGAATGACCTTTATTACATATTTGGATGCTAGTCGTCGAGATCTTTGTCAATTGATTGATATACATGGCTTACCTAATCGTTTTTCCAATATGGAATTTTTACTTTATGATGAAGAAACGGAAATAACTACTTTGTCGTTTCGAGAATATGCATGCACAGTCCCATTTGTTTTGAATTTCAAATAATCTATAACTATGAACAAATCTGTTTTTTTTCATTTTTCGCTTGTGCTTTATTTGTTGGTAACAATACCAAGCACTGCTTTAGCCTATGATTTGCCCTCTGAAGCGTATGGGAAACCAAAATTGTTTGACTCTAACTCTCCAATCTCGTTTGAATGGGCAGAAAAGGCACAGACCTACAATTTTGGGAGTTTAACTAAAAATCCGTGGCGTGTTTATGCTACTAGCGAAGGCATTAAATCCTACGAAAACCCTTCGTATGGCTCAAGAGTGCTAGTAGGAGATATACATTTTATGGAGGATTTTTATGTGGCAAACATCGAAGGCGAATATGCGCAATTGTTTTATTCTCAAAATAGAATAGAGGGCTTAGTAATACCCTCTGAATGTGCGAAAACGCTTGCTACAAGCAAGGGAACGCAGCGTTCTAGTGGTTATATTGGATGGGTAAAATTAGACGAACTTTTACTTTGGGATATTTCTCCGCGTACCGAAGATGGCGTTTTCCAAAAAATTGCCATAGTTAAGAATGTCGCGAAAGTAAGCACGCTCACACTACCGGAATTGTTTAATCGTGCGTCGTGTGATGATGCTTCGAGTACTGGAAAAACGCTCGATGCAATGACCTTCTATTTCGTTTTGAAAAAAAATGCTGATGGGAATGCTCTAGTTTATAAGGATTATCAATTGCCAGAAAGGGGAAAGGTTCGTAATGCTGGTTGGGTAAAATATGGTGAATATACCGATTGGAATACCCGTATATGTTGGGAACCTGCATTCGGGAATAATGTTTGCTCTCAATCGTATGCATACGATACAAAAAAAGATGCGATAAATTATGATTCCGCTAAATCACAGCCAATAATTAAAATTAAACTTGGTCATGAGCGACAAAAACCTGATTTCCCTCGTTTCCCTGTTGTTGACTATGATGCCGAATATGCAGTTGCTGAACTTTCTGTTTTGGGCAATACAAAAGCGAATGGTTCGAACGGCGGCGATATGACCTCTGTCTTGGAAAAGCGACATGAGCTTGATATGTTGAAGGAAAAACTTTCTAATATCAATGTCGTGTTTGTGCTGGATGCAACAAACAGTATGAAATCGTGTTTTTCGGCGATGAGCGGTGCAGTAAAAGAAATTATTAAATATCAATATAATGAAAAAGTAAAATTTGGTGTTGTCGCATATAGAAATTATGCCGATCAACAACTTGTTAGTATATGTCCATTAACAGACGATTTGGAAAAGGTAAGTAATTTCCTTTCCAATGTGAAATGTTTCTCTAATTCTCGCGACCCGCAAGAGGCTATGTTCTATGGCATTAACTATGCTATTGATAAAATGAGTTGGGATAAAGACGCTTCTAACTTCATTATTTTAGTGAGTGATGTTACATCGAAAGATCCTGATAAAAGAGGATTGACATCAAAGAAAATAATCGATAGGTTGGCTAGTAAGTATATAAATTTGGTGGCTTTCCAAGCGCGCTCGCAGCCACATTCTGCCTATCAAAATTTTGGTTCTCAAGTAAATGATATTATTCGTGGGACACTACGAAAAATGGAGTATCCCGACAAAAGTAAATTTGATAGTAAAACCCAAATTTTTATGTACGAGCAGAACGAGAAATGGCCTTTACAACCTATGGGGTATAAATTTAAGGACTCTGATGAACAAACTATTGATGCAGATGAGTTGCAACAGATGGCGACAGGTATTATTAAAAATTTTATTGATGAAACAGGCAAAAACGTTGATGCCCTTAATGATAGACAGAATAACCATGTTTCAGAAAATAACCCAGATATAACAGACAAAGTATGCGACGGATTAGTACGTAGAGGAAAAATTAAAGATTGTAGTGAACTCTCTACAGGCTTTTTCCTTGTGGAAGGTTACGCAAGAATGCATCAAGGCGATAAAGAAATGTTCACTCCTTGTGTATTTATGGCGGATAAGGAATTAAGTGATTTAATTAGAGATTTGGAGAAAGCTACTCGTGCAACAGTAAAAAATAGGCGTGCAACGCTTCAAGATGTCTTTAAGAAATTAATTTTGTCTTATTCTGGTAATCAGGCCTTAAAGAACACAAGCAATCTGAATTTTGAGGATATTATCAATTCTATCGAAGAAGAGTGCCAACACAATTTTTTTGATGATGTAAAGAAACATGTTCGTAATCCAAATCTATTGAAAGATGATGATATAGAGATTTTGGTTAAGAGACTTAATGAAGATATAAAGAAACTGAAGGAAATACAAAACGACGCTAACTCTTATAAAGAACAAGATGGTAAGAGATATTATTATGTTTTGCTTAAGGATATGCCGTTAGTTAAAAAATGGAACTGATTTATTCTATTCGTAACATGAAATGTGCATACAATGCAGGTTGTGTTGTATTACATATCCGGGAATTGGATATTCCCGATGGAAAGGTGGTGTTTTTTGTCGGCCCTTCGGGTGTTGGCAAAAGCACTATTCTCGAAACGCTTGGTTTGATGAACAATACGATTGCTTCAGTAGATGAATTTCGATATTGTAATAACGATTTGCGTGAAGTCTTTAAGTGGAAGGATGCAAAATTATCCGCAATTCGTAATCGGGATTTTTCGTTTGTTTTTCAACAAAATAATTTGATGCCCAATTTCTCGGCATGCGAGAATATAATTACAGCAGCATTGTTTCAGGGCGAAAACGCACAGACGGTGCAGCATCGCACGCAAAAAATACTGGAACGACTAAACCTTCCAAGCCAAGATAGACCAATCAATCAGTACTCTGGCGGTCAGCAGCAACGGATTGCTTTTGCTCGCGCCATTTTGCCCCAATTCAAAGTGTTGTTCGGCGATGAACCTACGGGTAATTTGGATAAAATTTCGGCCGACAATTTAATGAAAACGTTGGTAGATGCGATTCACGAAAGTGGCTCTACAGCCATTATTGTGTCGCACGATATTAGCCTTTCATTAAAATATGCCGATATGATTGTTCAAATTTGCAAAGAGGGCGATCATGGCGTTATTTCTGATGCTTCGATTTTTTCAAAAAAAGAGGCTGGCAAGTGGGAAAATGCTGATAAGGTGTATTCAATAAACGAGATTGAAAACTATTTAATTGATGGCTTGAGATGAAAAAAAATGAGGCATTTCGCCTGTTCTTTACAAAAGAATGGAAACAACTTTTGGGTAAAAAAAGTTTTAACCTATTTGTTCTTGCTGCCATTAGTCTAATCGCAATTCTTAGCATTGGATTTGCTGCGGCTGGCTTGTCGTATTTACAACGGAAAATGTCCGACCCATTTGTAACTTGTGTCGATATTGATGTCGATCAGATTTGGGGCAATGGTTATGAATCTTTGCGTGATTTTGTAGAGGATACAAATAATCAGTATTCGTTGGGTTTTTCGAGGCCAGAGCAAGTTTTTTTGTTTAGGGAAGAATTTTATTGTCCAGATTCAACGATTGAGTGGCTCGATGGTCGTTCGTTTTCGATGAACAGCCCATTAAAACAAACTACAATTTTCGCTGAAAATAATGTTGTTGTTTGTCGAATAGATAGCATTACTGATGGAGATTTTGGTTTGATACTTTCCGAAGAAGCCTTGCGTAATAAGTTGGGTTTTAAGGATTCTATTCCATCGTTTATCGGAATGTATGTAAAGCTTGATAGCGTAGATTGTAATGTTACCATTCCGTTGTTGGCCGTTGTTCGTGATTTGCCTAATATGTGCGACTTCTTGTCGACAGAATGTTTTGCTCAGCAGCACATTTCTGAAAATGCAGAGCACTTTAATGTAAACATACAAACCGCCTATCTGCATAACGAGAATTTAATTGTGTGTTATCCCAATGACTTTGAATCCATCATTTTACCTATTGTCGAAGGCTTTGCTATAAAAGACAATGCACCATATAGTGGGACTTGGAGCAATGATTATTACAAAATGGTGGTACGCGGCGATGCTTGGGGCGAATTTCGTGCGCAGCAGTACGACTCTTTGTTTTGTGAAATTCGTAAAGCGATACCGCAAGCAGTACGACTATATGACTTCGTTTATAATTCCCAAAGAGAATCAGATCGAAATCCTAATATCTATTCGTGCTATTTTAGGCAAGAAGGCCTGCAAGAGGCCGTGGAAGCATTTCGTATACAACTCGACAACGAAACAAACTATAAACTCGATATGAACAAGGTGAACAATCTAAAAAATCTTGCTCATATTCAGACAATTGGGAAAACATTGTCGTATTGCATTACGGTTATTGCTATCAGTTTCATTGTCGTATTTTTGTACTTTTTGCTCAATATGCATTTCCAGAAAATACAACGCAACATTGGTACATTCAAGGCTTTCGGCGTAGACAATGCAACGCTTTATTGCATTTACGTACTAATTGTTTTTTGCATTATTTCGGTTGTCTTGCTTATTGCTGGAGTCATAGCGGGCGTCGTGGGCAGGGGCGTTAATATGTTACTCCCAATCGAGGGCAGCGAAGCCCGTATTGATATTTTTGTTGTGCAGAACGCATTGCTTGTATTGCTTGTATATGTATGTTCGCTATTGTCGACTTTTGGCGTTGTTCATTCTAAACTTCGTCATACGCCAGGCGACTTAATTTATAATAGAAATCAAAACTAATGTACTATGGATAAAATCTTTGAACTTTTCGATTTTTCGAATCAGATGGTTGAAAACGTCTTTGGACGTTTCGGCATCGAAGTGTTGCTAACCTCGGCTATAGCGTTGGTGTTCGCTTTGGCTACTCTTGCACTGACCAAGAAGAAAGAGCATAAAATAGGCTTTACCAATTGGTTTAAGGTTGCATGGCTTTATGGCATTGATGCTGCTATTGCAGTGTTGGGAGTGGTTGTCGTTCTAACACTTCGCGTTAATCTTGCGAATTGCACTTGTTTCTTTATCCCTTCCGATTTCTCGTGGAATTGGTTTTGGGGGTGGCAGAGTGGTTATTTACTTTTCTTTCCAGAGTTTTTTCTATTCATCGCTTGGATAGTAATCTATTGGGTTATAAACAAACAAATTTACAAATCTATTAACTAATTGATATTATGGCTTCTATTTTAGTTATTGGTGTCGGCTCAACTGGTTTGGGGGCATTGGAGCAGGCGCAGCAATTCTATTACGAATTCACTAAACAACATACACCAGGGCATAACGCAGGTTTTTTGTTTCTCGAAACTGACCGTGCACGTAGGCCTAAAACTGCGCCCAATGGTCAAACGGCTATTGAAGCATGCTATCTTTGCCCTCAAAATATACAGGCGACATTAAATGATTGGCGACAAACTGGTGATGAACGATATAATTGGGTTCCAGCAGTAGGGAATGTATTGGCAACTGGGGCAGGCGCAGGATTACAACCAGCTTATGGTCGTGTCGCTTTGTGGGAACACGAAGAAGCTGTGCGTCAGGCCGTTACAAATTTATATAATAGGGTCGGTGGAGATGCTAACACTAACATTTATATTGTTGGTTCACTAACTGGCGGTACTGGCACTGGCATTTTCATCGATTTGGCATATATAGTTCGCCATTGTACGCAAAACAACAATGTTTATGGTATGTTTATGTTACCCGACCGTCAAAATGTTGGTAATGTGTCAAGGCAGTCTATCTATGAGAATGCATATTCATCTATTCGTTCATTGGATAAAATTTATTCTCTAACCGAAAGAGGCGGGTATAGTTGCACATTACCAAGTGGAACTGATATCAGTAATGCAAGAGACCCTTTTTATAATGTTCAATTTTTTACCAGCGATTTTTCTGGCAATGGTGTGGCGTCTCTTACTGAGTTAGACCAATTGGTGCGTACGGTTGGCTTTAATCTTACACTGCGTATGCTTGATGTTACAAATCAAACTGCTCCA
>CAVKQB010000006.1:7859-65029 GCA_963658575.1 Leyella stercorea
GCTCCATTCCAGCAGAAGGTAAGTGCGGAACTGATTAATTACACAGCGAATGTTCCTAAAGGTAAATTTACGACTATAGGATTGAATGTTTACCAATATCCTGAGGCGTTGCTTGAAGAATACTTAACCGATATTCTTTTGGAGGAGAATCTTCTAAATCGTTGGGTTGATAGCAACAATTATGTTGATCAATATGGTACTAGTCAACCTCTTGGTACGATAACAGCAAAATTAGTTTGGGATGCCAAACGATTTGTGCAAGAGAGTATCGAGGCTGTAATTGAGCAATGTAAGGGCATGCAAATGCTTGGTAACCCTACTTTCAATCACGCTCTTGATAATGAAATCGATACCATTATTTCTGGGAATTATCAGGCTCCGAGTAAAGAAAACTACATTTATAATCTTTTCGACGCTAATAGCCAAAAATTTTGTCCTGCTATTTTCGGACAACAGATTAGCTTGCGTGATGCTTTAATTGAACGGATTTATAATAAAATCTTAGACGAATCAACTTCGTATCAAAATTTGCATATTGTTCGCCTTTGGCTTGAAAATATTGCGCAAGCCATTCACGATGTCCTTGACGATTGGCAACAGCGTTTTAGGCTCGATGGTACAACTGCACAATGGAATCGTTGTTGGAACTCTCTTTTGGAGGAACGAATGCATCATGGTTGGTTGTATACAATACATGCTTGTAAACGCGACTGGTATAGAGAAGCACTCGATGGCGTAGCTACACTTTGCTACTACAATGCCTTTATGCCAATGCTCCAAAATATAGAAAATGCAATTTTAGGCGCTCAAAACCAACCAGAAATATCGTTACCTATTGGCATTACCTTACCTTCGGTAGCACAATTGACGGGAATCAGTGATAAGGTTGAGCAGTTGTTAAATGCTCAAAATGGTTCTTCGCTCGTGGCACGTAAAGGTGAAATTAGGGGGCAAATGACCGCTCAAAATCACAGTCAGATTCATCTTTTATTTGTCGGTGGTAGTTGTGATGCTGATATCAACGCAGCAATGGGCAAATATAGCAATTTGAACCAGCCATTGACTTATCAGAGTGTTACTAATGATAGATTGTGGCATTTTCTGCTTAGTAATGATATTGAAAAATTGAAAGCTGATATGATCTCGCAAGGCTTGAGTTTTGTACAAGGTCTTCAGTTGTTTGCTAATACTGATATCGTTCAAATAATGCAAAATCTCCCTAACCAAAATCCTGATTTTAACAAGGTTCACAATTTGTTGACTGGACAAGAAACGGTTATTCGTCAAGACACGCCAGCAATGGCTCATTTGAATGCAAATTTAAGATTTGAGAATCATCTAAATCTGAGGTTAATTATTGCATCACCTGTCGCCGACAATAATGCAAATGGCGTAGTCGCAGCAATGGTAGGCTATCGCCCATCTTCTGTGAATAATAACTATGTGCAACTTCCATCACTCAGGAATACGGTCGTTGTTTACCAAGAGTATGGATATATGGGTAATGTAAATGGGCAGGATAATACATTCAATCCATTACTTCATCTCTCGTATCAAACGCAGGTGTACGATTCGTTAAGGAGAAAAATAGGTAATAATCTTTTTGATAAAAGTATTCGTCTGCCTTACATTGATATTGAGACTCTACTTGATACTGAAAATGTTTATGTCAAATAACTAAAAACTATGAAACAGATTTTTGTGGGCTCTGTAATTCGAGCCAAATTGTATAGCGAAATTAAAAAAGAGGTTGCTGTACCTCATATTTTACAGGCGACGTTCATTTTTTTGCTAATTGTTGTTCCGCTGGCTCTGCAAGATAAAATTTTTCATGTGGCAGATGGCGAGTATAGCAATATTGTGTATGTCGAAACTCCCAGTGGAATCGGATCGGCTATTTATATTGGGAATCAATATCTTTTGACGGCGGCACATGTTGTTGGAGATGAGTCTATAGTTCAAGTCGAGTTTCAAGATCCTAATAGCAGTCCAATAAAAAAATCTCCGATGAAATACGATGCAAATGTTGTTGCTGTAGGTAACTATAAATCGCAAGATGATTTTGAGGAAGATTATGCATTGTTGAAACTCTTGTATGTTGATGGATCAAGTTATGCAAAACCTTGTGTCTTGGGCGACTCAAAAAATGTTAAGGTCGGTGATAAAATAAAAGTTGAAGGCTATCCTGGAGGGGACCATTTTTTGACGGAGGGAACCATCAACAATATCAATGGTGGAGATACAAAATCGGTAGGTGTTTTTGTGGTTGATGCTGGTACTTGGCCTGGAAATAGTGGTGGCGCACTCAAAAATCAGAATGATGAACTTATTGGTCTTGTAACCATGAAGGGGGTTGGTGCCGTTAATATTGGGAGAACCTATGTTATTAAAATTAATGACATCCGCACCAAACTAAAAGCCTACGGCTTACCCTTTTAATTGTTCCATTTTGTTTGCTCTTTATGCCTCGCTCCATTCCTCCTCTTGTACTTGTATTTGTTGTACTTTGCGTTTTTGAACCCATGTATGCAGTGGTCGTGCACAAGAGAATATGTGTTCTGTGTGTGGCAGCCGTATGCTCCTGCTCGCTGGGATTGGACGAGAACTCCACCGTGTATGTTTGTATGGGGCAGTACGCAAAAGCCTACCATATCGACAGCAACTGCAAAGGCTTGATGAACTGCAAAGCCGAGATTAAGACAATGACGCTTAAAGAGGCTATGGAAGACTACAACCGCACACCTTGCGGCTATTGTTGCAGATAAGAATACAACAAAAAAAACGCCGACTGCGACTCCCCACCTTGTCGTAATCAAACTGGGAACTAAAAAAAAGCCGCAGATGCGGCTTTTTTTAGTTGAGAATGAATTGTAACTGCTTGCCATTGAACGCCTCGGCGTGGTAGGCCACGGCAAACGCCAAAATGGTTCGCAGTGTCTGAGGCTTCGGTGTCAAGGTCGTTGGCGTTCCAACTTTTTCGAAAAGAGTAGAATTTTTTGCCATAGGCGTAGTTTTTGGTGTACACCTATAAAACGCCCGTCGGCGGCTTTTATTGCGTGCTGCTGCAATTTTTCGCACGGCGCACACGGCCACTTTTTGCTGTTTGCAAAAAAAGACGTATCTTTGCAAAAATGTACCCCGCCCGACCTATCTTGCGGTGCAATGGCGGCTTTGGGGACGAAACACAGGCACTTACTCCCACGTCGGCGGCAGCATTTGGCACCGTATTTGTTACTGCTGATGATAATTTTGGCGAAAATGCCGCCTCGGAGCGCAACATTTGCCAACGCAAAAACGATAACGAACTTTTTTTGAATTGAACGTGTAACTCTGTGTGCGCCGCTGTTGTGCGCAAATTTCTTGTTGCTATGGCACGAAAAAAAACATACGTCGATTCTACGGGTAGGTCGCTGCCATTCCCGTGGCTCATCAATTTCATGTTGTTCCTTGTGGGAGGCAGCCAGATGGTGCGCCTGAAATTTTGGAGCCGCCACCCGCGCCACGCTGCCGAAAAGACACTGCGCGACATTCTGAACCTGTCGCGCGACACGGTTTATGGGCGCGAACACCATTTCGACATCATCTTGCAGGCCACAAACGCCGCCGACCTGTTTCACCTCTATCGGCAGTATGTGCCTGTGAACGACACGTTCGAGACGCTGCGCCCGTACGTCGAACGGCACAAACACGGCGAAGCGAACGTGCTTTTCCCCGGCAAACCCGATATGTACGCCACCACCAGCGGCACCACCAGCGAGCCGAAGTGGATTCCGATGACGCACAAATATCTGAAAGACGTTTACGGCAAAATGTCGCACATCTGGACGTGGAATTTCGTGAAACACCGTAGCCGTATTTTCGGCGGACACATTTTCCCCATCGTCGGCAAGGAGGTCGAAGGCTACGCGCCCGATGGCACGCTGTTCGGCTCGGTGAGCGGCGTTTTGGTGCGCGATATTCCGTCGATTATCAAAAAACACTACGTGGCACCCGCCTCGGTGATGTCGATAGAGGACTACGCCGCGCGCAACTATGCACTGATGCGCCTTGCGCTGCAACACCGCGATGTAACGCTCTGGGCAACAGCAAATCCGTCGACCATATTGGAACTGATGCGCACCGTCGACGAACATACCGACGAATTGATACACGACATCGAATGCGGTACATTGAGCCAAGCGTTCGACATCTCGGACGACATACGCAACCAATTGCGCAGTTATATGCAACCACGCCCCGAACGCGCCGCCGAACTGCGCCAAATCGTGCAACAACACGGCAAACTTCTGCCCAAGTACTATTGGCCACTGCTGCAATACCTCTCCACGTGGAAGTGCGGCAATACCAAAATCTACATGGACAAGTACATGGACGCTTTCGATTGGAGCCGCACCTACTATCAGGAGTTGGGCTATATCGCCACCGAATGCCGCTTCGGCTTCTCGCTCGACGATACCAACGAATCGGTGCTTTTCCCGCATTTTCACTACTACGAATTTGTGGCCGAGGAGGAGTTGGAAAATCCGCACAAACACTTTTTGCAAATCGACGAATTGGAGCAGGGCAAACGCTATTGTGCCTACGTAACGACCTATTCGGGGCTGTATCGCTACAACATGAACGACCTTGTGGAGGTGGGCGGCAAATACCGCCATACGCCCACGGTGCACATGGTGTCGAAGGTGAATGGCATCGTCTCGATGACGGGCGAAAAACTCTACGAACCGCAGTTTATCCAAGCCGTGCACGAGGCGGAGCAGGCGACAGGCATAAAAACCAAATTCTTTGTCGGTTTTGCCGATGTGAAAGATTCGCGCTACCACTTCTACTACGAATTTGCCGACGAACGCATCGGGCAGAAAGAGGCGGACGAATTTACCAAGGTGGTTGACAGCCGTTTGCAGGCTATCAATGTCGAGTACGAATCGAAACGCGCGTCGTTCCGGCTGCACGAGCCGCAGGCGCACATCTTGCTCAACAACGCCTACGCACGCTTCAAAGCCTCCTGCTTGCGCGATGGTTTCCGCGACGGACAGTTCAAGTTCAATCTGCTGATGCAGGACGAAAAACGCCGTAACAAATTCAGTCTGTTGGAGCGTTTGGAGACGGGCTACAACCGCTGGGCTGAACGTGTCATGGAAAATGCGCACACTATGGACGACCGCATCGACCAACGGCGCGCCGACCGCGAGAAACGCCGTGCCGACCGCAAAAAACGCCGCCATGGAACCCGTTGACGCACTTAACGATACGGTGCGTGCCGTTGTGCTCGACCTCGACGGAACGCTCTACGACAAACGTCGATTGGCAGCACGGCTCATCGCCAGCCAACTGCTGTTCGTGCCGCTGCTTGCCGCCGAACAAACCACACGCAAGGCGTTGAAAGGGCAGTGCTTCGGCTCCGAAGAGGCTTTTTACACGCATTTTTTTGAAAAAATGGCCGAAAAACGGCTTTTCACGGCACGCATGGCACGTTGGTGGTACACGCACTGCTACATGCCAGCCATGGTGCGCACGCTGCGGCGGTCGTACCAGTCACGCAAATGGGTGTTGCCGTTCATTGCCGCTTGTCGCCAACGGAGCATAGGCGTGGCCGTCTATTCCGACTACGGATGTGTGGCCGAAAAACTGCACGCTTTGCAACTCGACCCGCGCCTGTTCGATTTTGTGGTGGCTGCGCCCGAATTGGGTGGTCTGAAACCGTCCGCACAAGCCGCCGCACAAGTTGTGGAACGGCTGCACGTCGCACCAGCCAACTGCCTCTTTGTAGGCGACCGCGACGATACCGACGGTGCCAGCGCACGCGCCATCGGAGCGCAATTTCTCCTCATCGAAAACGACAAAAACAAGGCAAAATGACAAACAAACGTTACGAAAATCTGCAGACCGAGGCGGGCGTTTACATTCCCGATGTCGGCATCGATTATCCCGAAAACGACCCTTACGAACACCTCTACAAACCCGTGTACGACCGCGATGTGAAGGTCGACGAGCACTATCCCTACCTCGACGATTCGTTCAAATACCGTTTCCTGAACTGGTCGATGTGGATTCTGCTGCTCGAAATCGGCTTGCGCATAAAACTGACCGTGCAGATGGGGCTGCGCATCAAGGGACGCAAAAACCTGAAAAAGTACAAAGATGTGCTGAAAAACGGTGCCATCACCGTGGCAAACCACATGTATCAGTTCGATTGTCCGTGCGTGATGTTGGCCGTTCGTGCCCGACACACGACTCGCACGCCGATGTTTGCCCCGAATTTCTCGACCAAAAACAACTTTTTCCTGCGTGTCGCTGGCGGCATTCCCATTCCGCCGCACGAGGCTGGTTTGGCGGCACTCAAGAAGTTCAACGCCGCATTCGACGAATTTCACCGCCGTGGCTATTGGTTTCACATTTTCCCCGAAGCCGCCCGCTGGGATTTCTACAAGCCGCTGCGCCCGTTCCGCAAAGGCGCCTTCTCGATGGCCTACAAATACCGCATGCCGCTGGTGCCGTGCGCCATCACCTACCGCCCGCGCACTGGCATCTACCGCCTGTTTGGCAAGAAGGAATTGCCTCTGTTGCAAGTGGAGATTGGCGAACCCATCGTGCCCGACTGCACCCAACCGCGCGGCGAGGAGGTGAACCGCCTCCGCAACGAAACGCACGCACGTCTTTGCCGCATGGCCGGCATCACGCACAACACGTGGAACGCCGTACCCGACGACGAAAAATAGCAAAACAGTTTTGTTTAGTGAGCAGTGAGAAATTAGTAGTGAGTAGTGAGTAGTGAGTAGTGAGTAGTGAGTAGTGAGTAGTGAGTAGTGAGGAGTTAGGAGTGGCGTTGTTGGGCGCGAACAATTATTCATTGTTCATTGTCAATTATCCATTGAAAAAGAACCCTACCCCTGCTTTGCAGGTACTCCCTTTGAAAAGGGGAGAGGGCTGAACCAACATCGGCGCGAACCTGTCCCCTTTGCAAGGGGACGAGAAAAACAATAGTTTTTCGGGTGGGGTTAAAGCCAATTTACGGATTGAAAAATTCTGGTCGCACGGGATTTGCAATCCCGTGCTTTTTATGTGCGGATTTGTAATCCGCAACGGGCGCAATACAATTATGAATTATTGAATCATTGAATGATTGAATTTTCGGGCGCAATTGATGCGCCCCTACTTTCGCACTTTTATACTTTCAAACTTTTTAGTAGCAAGACACAAGTAGCAAGTCGCAAGACAATTACCCAATTACCCAATCAATCAACTTCCCACTTTATAGACTTTATAAACTTTATACACTTTACACACTTTCTCACTTTCACACTTTCTTACTAGATTTCATGCTGGCGCACACGAAATAGCCGATGAGCAGCGCATAGGCCACAATGCCGCAGATGGCGGCGCCGTCGCTCTGTGCCCACGCGGTTTGGTACCAATCGATGTCGGCAAACTTGAGTGCCGCGCTCACCACGCCCATCAGCGCGCCGCCCGCTATCAGCCCCGAGGCGATGAGCGTGCCTTTCTCTTGGCGCGTTTGGTTAGTGGCGGCATCTTTCGAGCGTGTCGAAACGAACCAACTTATCAGACCGCCGATGACCAACGGCGTGTTCAGTTGCAGCGGAATGAACATACCCAGCGCAAACGCCAGCACCGGCACACCCAACACGTTGAGCAGTAACGCCAAAATGGCACCCACGCCGTAGAGCAGCCACGGCGCGCCTTGTCCCATCATCAGCGGCTCGATGACGGCCGCCATGGCGTTGGCTTGCGGCGCAACGAGCGCATTCTCGCCCGTAAAACCGTAGGTCTTGTTCAGAATGATGATGACACCGCCTACCGTCGCCGCCGACACGAGCGTGCCGAGAAATTTCCACGTCTCCTGCTTGGCCGGTGTGGTGCCAATCCAGTAACCGATTTTCAGGTCGGTGATGAAACCGCCCGCCATCGAAAGTGCGGTGCAGACCACGCCGCCTATCACCATCGAAGCCACCATGCCGCTCGTGCCTTTCAGTCCCACGGCCACCAAAACTACCGAAGCGATGATAAGCGTCATCAGAGTCATGCCCGAAACGGGATTCGACCCGACAATGGCGATGGCGTTGGCAGCAACCGTGGTGAAAAGGAACGCGATGACGGCCACCACCGCAAATGCAATGATGGATTGGAACAGATTGTGTATCACACCGAGGTAGAAAAACAGCAGTGTGATGACCAACGCTGCCCCCACGGCGATGGCGATGAAGCGCATCGAAAGGTCGCGCTCGGTGCGTGGCACGGCTTTGGCGATGGCTTTGCCCTTGCTGCCGAGTTCTTTGCCAGCCAAACCCACGGCACCCTTTATCACACTCCACGATTTGACGATGCCGATGACACCAGCCATGGCAATGGCACCAATGCCGATGTAGCGCGCGTAGTTCGTGAAAATCCATTCGGGCTGCATCGCACTGAGCATCACGGAATCCTGCGTGGTCATGCCGAGCAGCGGCACGATAACCCACCACGCAAATAGCGAGCCGGCGCAGATGATGGCGGCATATTTCAGTCCGACGATGTAGCCCAAACCGAGCACCGCCGCGCTGGTGTTGATGGAAAAGGTGAATTTCGCTTTGGTGGCGAGCGCGTCGCCCCAAGCGGTCATGCGTGTGCCGAGCGTTTCGCTCCACGCGCCGAAAGTTGATACGCAAAAGTCGTAGAGACCGCCGATGCCAGCCGCCCAAATGAGCGGTTTGGCCTGACTGCCGCCCTTTTCGCCCGAAACAAGCACTTGCGTCGTGGCGGTGGCTTCGGGGAATGGATATTTGCCGTGCATGTCGCTCACAAAGTACTTGCGAAACGGAATCAGAAACAGAATGCCCAAGATGCCGCCCAGCAGCGAACTCAGGAATACTTGCATGAAACTGACGGTGATGTCGGGATATTTCGCCTGCAAAATGTAGAGCGCAGGCAGCGTGAATATCGCACCAGCCACGATGACGCCCGAACTTGCGCCGATGGATTGTATGATGACATTTTCGCCGATGGCGTTTTTGCGTTTGGTGGCACTCGACAGCCCCACAGCGATGATGGCGATGGGAATGGCCGCCTCGAACACTTGACCGACCTTCAGTCCGAGATAGGCCGCCGCCGCCGAAAACAGCACGGCCATCACGATGCCACACGTTACCGAATAGACGCTAATCTCTGGAAAATTCTTGTCGGCCGACAAAATCGGCTCGTATTTCTCGCCCGGCTTCAGTTCGCGGTTGGCGTTTTCGGGCAGTCTGATCTCTTTCTTTTCGTTATCCATTGTTCTTGATTATTTCAAATTTTAACATTTTTAACTTTCACACTTTTTAGTAGCAAGACACAAGAAACAGGTTATAGGTTATAGGTGATAGGTTATAGGTGATAGTAATTTCAGATTACAACCGCAAATCCGCAAATAACCAAATAACCAAATCCACAGTAATTTTTTTCAACTTTATCAACTTTCTCACTTTCACACCTTTACACTTTTACACTTTCTCACTTTCACACTAAAACGGTACGTCTTCTTGTTGCGGCGGCAGGTCGTAGTTGGTTGGCATGGCGGGCTGCGGCGCGCTGCTGTTGATGTGCGATTCTATCAATTGACCGCCGTAGCCGAAGTTTTCGTCGTCCTCCTCGTTCATGAAACGCGCGTATTCGTGCTTGAAACGCAGGTCGATGTCGCCCGTCGCGCCGTTGCGGTGCTTGGCAATGATGATTTGCGCAATGCCGCGCAGGTCTTTCTTGGTGGTCGGATCTTCGTAAATTTTGTAGTAGTCGGGGCGGTGAATGAAACAAACCATATCGGCATCTTGCTCGATGGCACCCGATTCGCGCAAGTCCGACAACTGCGGCTTTTTGCCCTCGACCGAACCTTGACCGCGGTTTTCGACGTTACGGTTCAACTGCGACAGCGCAATAATCGGAATGTCCAACTCCTTGGCAAGCCCCTTGAGCGACCGCGAAATGGTGCTGACCTCCTGCTCGCGGCTCTGGAAACGCATGCCCGATGCGTTCATCAGTTGCAGATAGTCGATGATGATGACTTGAATGTTGTTCTCCTCCTTGAGCCGCCGCGCCTTGGTCTGAAATTCGAGTACCGACATGTTCGGCGTGTCGTCGATGTAGATGGGCGCACCTTGCAGATTTTTGATTTTTGCGTCCAACTGTTTCCATTCGTGCTTTTCGAGTTGGCCGCTTTTGATTTTTTCGCCCGGAATAGAGCAGACGTTCACTATCAAGCGGTTGACAAGTTGCACGTTCGACATTTCGAGCGAAAAGATGGCCACGGGAATGTGCATGTCCACCGCCATGTTTTTGGCCATCGACAGCACGAACGCCGTTTTGCCCATAGCCGGCCGCGCCGCAATGATAATCAAATCCGACTTTTGCCAGCCCGATGTGATTTTGTCCAATTTGTGGAATCCGCTCGGAGTGCCGCTCATGCCGCCGTCGCGCGCTGCAGCCTTTTTCAGCCGCTCAAACGCCTCCTCGATTACGGGGTCGATTTGTGTTACGCCCTTTTTCAGCCGGTTTTGCGATAGGTCGAACAGACGCCCTTCGGCCTCTTGCATCAGGTCGTCCACGTCGGTGCTCTCCTCGAAAGCCTTACCCTGAATATCGCTGGCAATGCTGATGAGTTCGCGCGCTAGAAACTTCTGCGCAATGATTTGCGCGTGGTAGACGATGTGCGCCGACGATGCCACTTTGGCCGTCAGCATGGCCACGGCGTATGCGCCGCCAGCCGTCTCCAAGTCGCCGTTTTTGCGCAATCGCTCGGTAACGGTGTGCATATCTACGGGGGCGCGCTCGCCGTAAAGTTCGGCTATGGCCTTGTAGATGGCTTGGTGCTGCGGCGCGTAGAAACTTTGTGCCGACAGAATATCCACCACTTTGTCCATGGCGGAGCCGTCTATCATCAGTGCGCCCAGCACCGACTCCTCGATTTCGGGGGCGCAAGGGGGCATTTTGCCGTAGTCGGACGGCTCTTCGGCCTTTTTGCGCCGGTTGGTTTGCTTGGTTGTCTCCATTTTCTTCTGTTTCGCTTGGAATTTGTCGCCCGCCAAACTGCTTGATTGTCAGTGGAAAACGATTTTCTGGAATGCATTTCTTTCCGAAATCAAAATTACTACAATCTCTCGTGCCGTCGCACCGAATGCTCATCGACTTTTCAGATGCCTTTCAACCGCCTTTTCAACCGATTTTGTTCATTTTTCAACAAGTTATGAACAATTTTGCCTGCCGAAAGAGGGCAAACGACGAATGGCCGCGTTTAGATTATTTGGAGAAACATCGTCTGTCGTGCGATTTTTTTTCGGTACGAAAATAAAATTTGTAGGTTTGCAAATTTTGTTGTACTTTTGCTGTGCAAATCTTGCGCGGTGTTTTTTGTCGCAAAACAAAAAATGTGAGCGAGCAGACACCTATTTTAGAATAATCAACAAAAATCAATAACCAAAACATCAAAATGTCATGAAAAAACTCAAACTTTTTGCAGCCCTGTGTTGTGCAGCACTGCTTTTCGCTGCCTGCGAAAAAGATAACGAGCCGTCGAGCAACAACACCTCGAAAGACACCAAAGAGGCCGTCGATCTTGGCTTGAGCGTGAAGTGGGCAACCTGCAACGTAGGCGCAACAAAGCCCGAAGCCTACGGCAACTACTACGCTTGGGGCGAAACCGAAACCAAGGATACTTACTCGTGGGATAACTACACATACCCATCAAGACCAGCCATACTTCCAGATAATTTTGATGCCGCCACCACCAATTGGGGCGGCGCATGGCGCATGCCTACCGATGTCGAATGGGCGGAACTCATCGAAAGCTGCACTTGGACTTGGACTCCTCTGAACGGCGTGGACGGCTACAAGGTGCAAGCCGCCAACGGCAACAGCATTTTCCTGCCAGCGGCGGGCTATTGCAATGGCGACAAAGTTGTCAAAGATGGCGAGTACGGAGGCTACTGGTCGAGCACGCCCTATTCGGGCGGTTCGAACTATGCGAATGGCGTAGGCCTTTACTCAGATTCCGTGGCTGTAACACACTACTACCGCGACTTTGGAAAATCCGTTCGCCCAGTACGTGAATAATTGACAACGATTAGTAGCAAGACACAAGTCGCAAGACGATTAGAACAAAGATTTACAGATTAATGATTTAATTTGTAGGGCAATTGACAATGGGAGCGCACTATGTGCGCTCCTTTTTTTGGTTCGTAGCAAGACGAATTTAGTGTGAAAGTGTGTAAAGTTAAAAAGTCTATAAAGTGGAAAGTTGATTGTGGATTTGTGGATTTGGTTATTTGGATAAATTCGTCAATTTTTCATTGTCAATTAAAAACACTCCTCATTTCTCACTACTCATTAATTTTCACACTAAAAAAATCGTCGCTTGTTTGTTTTGCAAAAAAAGTATATCTTTGCAGGTTGAAAAATATGCGAACGAAGTTTCTGTACATAGCGTTTGTGGCGGCATTGTTCACGTCGTGCAGCAGCGTGGGGCGGTTGCTCAAAGAGAAAGACCCGGAGGTGAAATACGCCGCCGCCAAAAATTTCTTTTTGGAGAAAAAATACAACAAATGCACGCAACTGCTCGAAGACGTTTCGCCCTATTTCAAAGGCACAGGGCGGTCGGAAGAGGTGCTCTACCTGCTGGCCGAATCGTATTGCGGACAAGAGGACTACGCCACCGCCGCCGAATACTACAAAACGTACGTCAAAAACTATCCGCGAGGCGAATATGCGCAGGAGTGCAACTTCAAAATCGGCTACTGCTACTACAAAGATTCGCCCGACCCGCGCCTCGACCCGACAAGCACGCTCAACGCCATGACTGCCTTCTCCGAATTTCTGGAACGCTACCCGCTGAGTCAACGCGCATCGGACGCTTACCAATACATATTCGAATTGGAAGACAAAATGGCCTACAAAGGCTACCTGAACGCCAAACTCTACTACAACCTCGGCATGTATCTCGGCAACAATTACCGTTCGGCCATCATCACGGCCAACAATACGCTCAAGGAATATCCCGAAACAAAACACCGCGAAGAGTTGCTGTTCCTCATCTTGCAGGCCAAATACAAGGAGGCATCGCTCAGCGTGCAGGAGAAAAAGCCCGAACGCTACAGCGAGGTGGTGGACGAATACTACAACTACGCCTCGGAATTTCCGAATGGCAAATTCATACGCGAAGCCAACCGCATGCTCAAAGAGGCCAAAGCGCATGTGAAATGACAACGAAACAAAAAAACTGTAAATAACAAAAAATTATGGATTACAAAAAACTGAAAGCACCAACCAACACCGTTACGCGCGACATGAACAAACTCATCGAACCCGTAGGCAACGTGTACGAAGTGGTGCGCATCATCGCAAAACGCTCCAACCAAATCGCCGCCGACCTGAAACGCGAACTCGACAAAAAACTGCTCGATTTCTCGTCGTCGTCCGACACCATGGAAGAGGTTTTCGAAAACCAAGAACAGATCGAAATCTCGCGCTACTACGAAAAGATGCCCAAACCTACACTCGATGCAATAGAAGAATTCGAAGAGGGAAAAATCTACTACCGCAATCCCGCCAATATGGAAGTGGACGAATAATGCGCCATACGCACAACATTTGGTAGGGGAGAGCAGACACGCTTTCCCCCACTTTTTGTATTTTCGGAAAAAATGTTGTAACTTTGTCCGTTTGATAAAACGCTGATTCGTATGAGACCTACGGCACTGAAACACGCTATGTACTTTGGCCTGATGTTGGGGCTGGCTTTCTGCCTCATCTTTTTCCTCTCCACCTGCGACAATGTCCTGTGCAACGTCGTCGTTTGGGTGGCAGTGCTGCTGGTGCCCTACGCCGCCTACCGCCTGACCGTCGATTGCCGCGAACGCGTGTGCGACGGGTACATATCGTACAGCGAAGCCTTTCTCTACGGAATACAACTCTTTTTCTATGCCGCTATCGTGGGCGCAGCGTTCAAACTGGTCTATTTCAAATACATCGCCCCCGACTTCTTGCCGAATACGCTCGACGAATCGCTCCGCTTGATGGAACAACTCAATATGCCGCTCGGCGATGCCGAAGTAAAAGAGTTGAAACGCATGATGACACCGCTCAACATGTCGCTCAATTATATCTGGATTGATATGGCCGCTGGCATACTCGTGTCGCTCGTAGTGGCTGCCGTGGCGCGCAAAAACAAACCCAACGACGCCCCCATCACTCAAAACCAATAAAAAACGCATCTATGGATATTTCGGTTGTTGTGCCGCTGTATAACGAAGTGGAATCGCTCGTGCCGCTCTACGAGTGGATTTCGCGCGTGATGGCCGCCAACGGATTCTCGTACGAAATCATTTTTGTGAACGACGGCAGCACCGATGGCTCGTGGCAAGTGGTGCGCGATTTGCAGAAAAACGACACGCACGTGCATGGCATCTGCTTCCGCCGCAACTACGGCAAATCGCCGGCACTCCACTGCGGCTTTGCACGCACGCAAGGCGATGTGGTCGTTACGCTCGATGCCGACTTGCAGGATTCGCCCGACGAAATCCCCGAACTCTACCGCATGATAAAGGACGACGGCTACGACCTCGTGTCGGGCTGGAAGAAAAAACGCCACGACAACACACTGACAAAAAACATTCCGTCGAAACTCTACAATGCCACAGCGCGCCGCGTTACAGGGCTGAAACTCCACGACATGAACTGCGGCATCAAAGCCTATCGCAGCGAGGTGGTGAAAAACATCGAAGTGTATGGCGATATGCACCGCTACATTCCCTATCTGGCCAAAAACGCCGGCTTCACGAAAATCGGCGAAAAGGTGGTGGAGCACCGCAAACGGCAGTTCGGCACGTCGAAATTCGGGCTCGACCGCTTCGTGCACGGCTATCTCGACCTGTTTTCGCTCTATTTCTTGAGCCGATTTGGCAAACGACCGATGCACTTTTTCGGCTTGTGGGGCAGTGTCATGTTTTTGATAGGATTTGTGGCCATTTGCGCCGTGGGAGCCGTGAAGTTGATTGCGCTGCACAACGGCACGCCCGCTCCGTTGGTAACCAGCACACCCTATTTCTATTTGGCACTCACCATGATGATTCTCGGTACGCAGATGTTTCTGTCGGGATTCGTCGGCGAAATGCTCTCGCGTATGTCGCCCGACCGCAACAACTACCAAATAGCCGAAGAGATTTGATAATTTTTTAGTAGCAAGATACAAGTAGCAAGACACAAGTTGAGAGGTTATAGGTGAGAGAACAAAGAATATAGAACAAAGACTTTTTAATTATTCAATTGTCTAATTTCCAATTATTTAATCAAATTTTTTAGTCGCAAGACACAAGTAGCAAGTCGCAAGAAAAAAGGTGAGAGGTTATAGATTATAGGTGAGAGAGCAAAGAACAAAGACTTTTTAATTATTCAATTATCTAATTTCCAATTATTTAATCAATTTCAAATTGTCGAATCAACCAAATCATCAAATCTGCAAATCCACAAATTTTCAACTTTATAAACTTTCACACTTTCAAACTTTCTCACTTTCGCACTTTCACACTTTCACACTAAAACAAATGTCCATTTTCCTTCAAATACTTGGCTACACGTTGCCTGCACTAGTTGTTTTTCTCACCACTTGGTTGGTGCTGCGCAAGCAGTTGGACAACGAAGCCGACCGCCGCAATTTTGAGTTGCGCCGTCTGTCGGTGAACCAAATCACGTCCGTGCGCCTGCGTGCCTACGAACGTCTGACGTTGCTGCTCGAACGCACACAACCCGAAGCCATGATTCTGCGCCTCGATTTGCAGGGCATGAACAACATCGAACTGCAGTCAAAACTGTTGCAGACCATTCGTAGCGAGTTCGACCACAACGTGGCGCAACAGATTTACGTGTCGCCCGAAGCGTGGGCAATGGTGAAAAACGCTCGCGAAAACTTGGTGCGCGTCATCAACGGCGCGGCGGCGCAAGTGCAGCCCACAGGCTCTGCCATGCAGTTGGCGCAAAAACTGATAGAACTCTATTCGGCACTGCCAACCACGCCCACCGAAGCCGCCTTGAACTGCCTGAAAAACGAAGTCAAAACGCTCTGAACAAGCGCATCGCACACAAAAAATGATGAATCGACAGTGAAAAACGCACGAAAAACGATACTCTTCGCTCTGCTGGCACTCGCTTTGGCGGCCTGCAACGGCAGCAACGACGGCACGTGCTACAAAGAACGCAACATCGCCGTGGGCGTGGCACTCTACAAGGTCGAATACAGCGAATCGCAAGAGGTGTACGTCGTCTCGTCGACAAGCGAACAACTCACCGTGCGTGGGCTCGACAACGACTCAACGCTCTACAAGGCAAGCACATTGAGTTCGTTCTCGCTGCCGCTCCACATTCAGGCCGATTCGTCGGTGTTTGTGCTGCAACGCGATTCGACCGGCACCGACACGCTGGTCATCTTCCATACGAACGAAAAAAATTTCATCTCGATGGAGTGCGGCTGTTTCGTTTTCCACACCATCAAAGATGCACAAATCACTGCCAACCAAATCGATTCGGTGGCGGTGCTTGATACACGTGTCGAAAACGTGTCGAACACGCATCTGCGCCTCTATTACCGCAAAAAATGAAAAATCCGACACGACATATTTTGCTTCTGCTGATGGCCGTTTTGCTGAGCATGCCCGCTTTTGCGCAGCGGCGTACCGACAACAAAGCCCCCACCGATTCGGTCGTTTTCCGCGGTTTCTCGGCGCACCTCGACATCGCCTCGCCGCTCATGGGAATCATCGTCGATAGGGGCGTGATAACGGGCGAAGCGCAATTCGACATCAATCTGCTGAACAAATTTTTTCCCATCGTCGAATTTGGTTACGCATCGGTAAACGTAACCTCCGACAATGCCTCGAACTACCGCACATCGGCACCGTTTTGGCGCATCGGTTTTAACTACAATTTCCTGAAAACCAAGAAAAACAAAGTCGAATTGTTGAACCGCAACTATCCGTTCATCGGCCTGCGCTACGGCATGAGTGTGGTCAGTTACGACATGGGCAACGTGCCGCTCTCCGAAGGCTATTGGAACGAAAGTGCCACGATGGATTTTAGCGACAAAAATGTTTATGCTGGCTGGGTCGAAATTCTTGCTGGCGTGCGCGTCGATTTGGCCAAAGGCTTCACCATGGGCTGGTCGGCACGCGTGCGGCTGGGGCTACACACCTCGCTGCACAACGATTCGCAACTATGGTTCGTGCCAGGCTACGGCAAGTCGGGCAACGCACAATTTTCGTTCAACTATACGGTGGGATTTACCTATCGCACCAAGTTCGAGCGGCAGCGCATGAACGCCGTCGTCGAGAAGTAGGGCAGAACATCACTTTTTCTTTCCCAGCAAAATCGTGTCGATCCACGTTTTCAGCTGCTCTTTGGGCTGCAGGCCGAGCGCGATTTCGGGCGTTCCGCTCATCGGACAAAAGACAATAGTCGGGTAACTGCGCACACCAAATATATAGGCAAGTTCGCGCTCCTGCTCGGCATCGACCTTGTAGATGTAAATCTCGTCGCTATACTCTTTCGACAACTCTTCCAAAATCGGAGCAAGCCGTTTGCACGGGCCGCACCATGTGGCGTAAAAATCGATGACACACGGGCGGTCGCCGAGATATTCCCACTTCGTGTCGGCTTCGTAATTGTCCACTTTCTTCAGAAATTCGGCTTTCGTAAGGGGACGCGTTTGGGCTACGGCAACGCCCGCCAAAGCCGCCAGCGCAAAAATCAGGGCTATTTTTCTCATTTTCATACGTTTGTCAAACTATTTTGTAGCACAAAGATACAAATTTTGTATCGCCCGGCACTGCTTTTTGCGCAAAAGTCGAAAAAAAATCGTAATTTCGCTCCACAATTCCGCCGAAAATGAAACAGACGCTCGCAACATTGTACGAAAATTACGCCCACACGCAGCCCGACACCATTGTGCCGTTGGCGCAATCGGGCAGTAATCGCCGTTACTACCGCATAACCGCCGGCACGACTACTTGCATCGGTGTCGAAGGCGTGTCGATAGCCGAAAATAGGGCGTTTGTCGCTCTGGCGCGCCACTTTGCAGCGCAGCAGTTGCCTGTGCCGCGCGTGCTGGCCTGCGCCGACGATTTTTCGTGCTATCTGCAGCAGGATTTGGGCGCGCTCTCCCTATTCGATGCGCTGGCCGATGGGCGCACGTCGGGCATCTATTCCGAAAAAGAGAAACAGTTGCTGCGCAAAACGGTGGCACTCCTGCCCGATGTGCAGTTTCGTGGGGCGCGCGGCCTCGATTTTTCGGTCTGCTATCCGCTGGCCGCCTTCGATGCGCGCTTGGTGGCGTTCGACCTCAACTATTTCAAATACTGTTTTCTGAAACCCGCCGGACTCGAGTTCGACGAAGTGGCTTTGCAAAACGATTTCGACCGCTTCGCGGAACTGCTGCTCGCCGACGATTTCCACACGTTCATGTACCGCGATTTTCAGGCGCGCAATGTGATGCTGAATGCTTGCGAAGAGCCATACCTTATCGATTTTCAAGGCGGTCTTCGCGGTCCGATTTACTACGATGTGGCGTCGTTTTTGTGGCAGGCCAAAGCCAACTATCCGTCCGATTTGCGCCGCGAGCTGATTGCCGTTTATCTGCAAAAATTATCTGAATATCAGCCTGTTGACGAGCAGCAGTTCATGCATCGATTGTGCTATTTCGTGCTGTTTCGCACGTTGCAAGTGTTGGGCGCGTACGGTTTCCGTGGACTTGTCGAGCGCAAGGTGCATTTTTTGCAGAGCGTGCCGTTTGCCATGGCCAATCTGCGCGAATTGCTGGCGCAACCTTTCGCCGAAATGCCCTATCTGTGCCAAATTTTGCGCTCACTGGCCGAAATGCCGAAGTGGCAACGCACATACATCGCCACGCCAGGGCGTTTGACGGTGCGCATTTTCAGTTTTTCGTACAAAAAAGGCATTCCCGACGATCTTTCGGGCAACGGCGGCGGCTACGTGTTCGACTGCCGCGCGACGCACAACCCCGGACGTTACGAAGCCTACAAAAAATCGACGGGCATGGATGCCGACGTAATCGATTTTCTCGAAAAAGACGGCGAAATCACCGTTTTTCTCCAATCGGTCTACGCCTTGGCCGATGCGCATGTGGCGCGCTATTTGCAGCGTGGCTTCACCGATTTGATGTTCTCGTTTGGCTGCACAGGCGGGCAACACCGCTCCGTGTATGCCGCCGAACATCTGGCGCAACATCTGGCCGCCAAGTTCGGCATCGATATCATACTCGAACACCGTGAACAACAGGTGGTTAAACGTTTTGTAAATGGCGTGCAAACTGCCTGAAAATGAGAAAATTATGAAATGTCTGATTTTTGCGGCCGGACTCGGAACGCGCCTCAAGCCGCTCACCGACACCATGCCCAAAGCCATGGTTCCAGTCGCTGGAAAACCTTTGATAGAGCACCTTTTGCGCAAGCTGGCAGCGGCCGGTTTCGATGAGGCCGTTGTGAACGTACACCATTTTGCCGACCAAATTATCGATTTCGTGTCGCACCACGATTTTGGGCTGAAAATCGCCATCTCCGACGAACGCAACGCACTGCTCGAAACGGGCGGCGGCATCAAAAAGGCGCAGCCGCTGCTTGGCTCCGAACAGCCATTTTTGGCGCACAACGTCGATATTTTGTCTAATCTGAACTTGCGCGAATTTTACCAAATGCATCGCAGCGGCGATTTGGCCACGCTTCTCGTCGGGCAGCGCGCCACGAGCCGTTACCTGCTTTTCGATGACCAGCGGCGGCTTGTCGGCTGGACAAACGTGCAGACCGGCGAGGTGAAATCGCCCTATCCCGACCTCGACGTGCAGCGGTGCGAAAAACTCGCATTCGCCGGCATTCACGTCATCGAACCCGCCATTTTTCAATTGATGTGCGCATGGTCGGGACGCTTTTCCATCATCGATTTTTACCTTTCGGTGTGCGCCGACCAAACCATTCGTGGCGTGGAAATACCGCACACAAAAATACTCGACGTCGGCAAAATCGATTCGCTCCTCGAAGCCGAAAAATTTCAAATTGACGATTAGTAGCAAGACGAAAGGTGAGGGGTTAGAGGTTAGAGGTTAGAGAACAAAGAATATAGAACAAAGAGCAAAGAGCAAAGATAATTCCCCAATCAACCAATCAACCAATCAACCAATCAACCAATCAATCAATCAACCAATCAATCAATCAATCAATCAATCAATCAATCAATCAATCTACTTTCCACTTTATAAACTTTATAAACTTTTCACTTTCATACTTTCTCACTTTCTCACTTTCATACTTTCTCACTTTCACACTCTAAAAATGATCGACACGCACACACATATCTATACCGAAGAATTCGATGCCGACCGCGTCGCCGTGGTCGAACGTGCGCAAGCCGCTGGCGTGCAACGCGTAGTACTCGCCAACGAGGACAGCGCAAGCATCGAACGTTTGCAACGCACCGTGAGCGCATTTCCCGATTTCTGCGCCGCCGCCATGGGACTTCACCCCGAAAGCGTCAAGGCCGACTACCGCACCGAACTGCGCACCGTGAGCGACGCATTGGCCCAAGGCGGCTATTGCGCCATCGGCGAGATTGGACTCGACCTCTATTGGGACACAACTTTTCGCGCCGAGCAGGTGGCCGCGTTCGAGCAACAAATCGATTGGGCATTGACACTCGACCTGCCCGTGGTGCTGCACGTGCGCAAAGCCTTTGCCGAAGCCTTCGCCTCGTTGGCGCGCTTTTCGGGCAAACCGCTTCGGGGCGTGTTTCACTGTTTCGGCGGCGGTGTGGAAGAGGCGCGCAAAGCCGTCTCGCTGGGCTTCTTTTTGGGCGTTGGCGGCGTGCTTACCTACAAAAATAGCCATCTGGCCGACATCGTATCGCCGATTGGCGTGGAACATCTGCTTTTGGAAACCGATGCACCCTATCTCGCGCCGGTGCCGCACCGAGGCAAACGCAACGAACCCGCTTTCGTGGTGGAAGTGGCGCACACGTTGGCCGAAATTTTCCGAATGCCCGTAGAAAAAATTGACGAAACAACCACCCGAAACGCCCTCGATTTGTTTCGACTGCCATAGACAAACAATCGCCGAACGGCTCGAAAAATGTTGCTTATGCTTTGAAAATCAGTGTTTTAACCTTTTCTTGCCGTTTTGTTGTTTTTTTTGTGTGTAATATGCAAAAAAAATAGTAAATTGCGCTCGATTTTAGGCGTACGAGAATGCCGCGAAATTAAAAACGCGAAAACAGAACGTCGCTTCCCTGAAATCGGAACTTGGAAAGATGCTCGAGTGGTTGAAGAGGCACGCCTGGAAAGCGTGTATGCGCCAAAAGTGTATCAGGGGTTCGAATCCCCTTCTTTCCGCTTAAACATTTGTAAATCAAATTACTAACTAAAAACAAAACGCAAAATGAAAAGAACATTTTCAATCCTGACACTTGCGGCACTCTTCTTCGTTGGAACAGCCGCAGTGGTTGTAGCACAAGACACGGCCGCAGTAGCCGAGCCCGCAGCCGAAGAGGTTGTCGACGAACAAGCCGCCGTTGTCGAAGAAGTGGCCAGCGAGGCAGCCGAAGAAGAAGTCGGACTGCACCAAACGCTGAAAACCAAATTTATCGAAGGCGACGCAGGCTTCATGTCCACCGTGGCTTTCTGCTTGATTTTTGGTTTGGCTCTTTGCATCGAACGCATCATCTATCTCGGACTTGCTTCGGTTGACTCCGACAAACTGCTCCGCGACGTGAACAAAGCGTGGGACGAGGGCGGCGTAGAAGCAGCATTGGAAGTGTGCCGCAACACCCGTGGCCCGATAGCCTCCATATTCTACCAAGGCCTCTCGCGCTACGACGAAGGCGTCGATAGCGTCGACAAAACCGTGGCTTCGTACGGCTCGGTACAACAGGGTCTGCTCGAGAAAAACCTCTCGTGGATCTCGCTGTTCATCGCCTTGGCTCCTATGTTGGGATTCATGGGTACGGTAGTCGGCATGATTCAGGCCTTCGATAAAATTCAACAAGCAGGCGATATCTCGGCAACCATCGTGGCCGGCGGTATCAAAGTAGCCCTGTTGACAACCGTATTCGGTCTTATCGTGGCCATCATCTTGCAAATCTTCTACAACTACATCTTGTCGCGCATCGACGTGCTTGTAAACGACATGGAAGACACCTCCATCTCGCTGCTCGACATCGTAGCCGAGAAGGCCAAAGCCGCCGAACAGAAATAAACCCATTTGTAGAGCAGAATAAAACCTTTTAATTATGTCAAAATTTTTGGAAAAACTGCCGAAAATCGTGATGTGGACTCTGCTCCTCGTGTCGGTTGTCGTAGGCGTACTCTTCTTCGTCGGCGGAGGCGAAGAGGTCGAAATCAACGGCAATATGTGGAACCAACCACACTTTACCGACGCGTTGCTCAACTGGTCGTACATCTTGTTCGGCATAGCGTGTCTGGTGGCGCTCTATTCGCTCGTCAGATTCGATAAATCGATATTCTTCAAGAAGAAAAAAGACAGCCTCACCATCTTCGACGTCATCTTTTTCAGCCTGATAGTGTTCGTCGTTGCATGGTTCTGCGGTAGCGATGCCTACATCGACATCGTCGGCTACGAAGGCACACAAAACGTTGGCTTCTGGTCGCAATTTACCGATGCGTGCATCATCGCTTCCTACATACTGTTTGCCGGAGCCTGCGTGAGCGTTCTCATCTCGCTCTTCTTCAAACGTATAAGATAAAACCCAAAGCGTAAAAAACGAAAGTTATGTCAAAACGTAAAGTTCAGGAAATCAATGCAAGCTCGATGGCCGACATTGCCTTTCTGCTTCTCATATTCTTTCTTGTAACGACAACCATGTCGGTCGACAAGGGACTGTCGCGGCGCTTGCCACCGCCCCTGCCACCCGATATGGAAAAGCCGAACGCCGACGTTAAAAAACGCAACATATTCATCGTGCTTATCAACAGCCATAACCAGTTGCTGGTGCAGGGCGAACCGCTCGACGTGAAACAGTTGCGCGAGAAGGCCAAAACCTTCATCAAAAACGAGGCGGCCGACCCGTCGCTGCCCGAACTTCTGCCCGTAGAGGTGGAAATCGACGGCCAGAAAGAGACTGTGATGACGACCAAAAACCACCTTATATCGTTGCAAAACGACCGTGGAACGCTCTATCAGAAGTACATTGAGGTGCAGAACGAACTTGTCGGCGCATACAACGACTTGCGCAACGAGTACTCACGCGCACGCTTCGGAGTAGCCTATGCGGAATTGGACGAAGAACGCCAAAAAGCCGTTCAAACCATCTATCCGCAGAAAATCTCGGAGGCGGAACCCAAAAACTATGGAGGAAAAAAATAATGGCAAAAATACGTAAAGGCGAGAAAAAAGATGTGCCCGCCATCTCGACGGCATCGTTGCCAGACATCATCTTCATGCTGCTATTCTTCTTCATGGTCTCCACCTCGATGAAAGAAGTAACGTACAAAGTCGATATCCATGCGCCAGAAGCCACCGAGTTGCAATCGCTCGAAAAGAAATCGCTTGTGAGATTCATCTACATCGGCGAACCGAAAAAAGAGTTCAAAGGCAAATACGGTAGCGAAACACGCATTCAACTCGACGACGCGTTTGCCGACGTATCGCAATTGGAAGAGTATGTGGTGCGCGAACGCGAGGCGATGCGCGAGGACGAGCAGAACCTGCTCACCATCTCCATCAAAGCCGACCGCGACACGAAAATGGGCATCATCACCGACGTGAAACAGGCACTACGACGCGCCTACGCACTGAAGGTGAACTATGCCGCCGCACCGCGCGCAGCCTCCTATTGACGCTCGATAGCGAAACATTTTAGCGTGGGGACAGACCTTTTGAGAGTCTGCCCCCATGTTTTTTGTGGCACGTGGGCTGCCCAAACACACGCCGTTTGCCCCACATATCGAAAAAAAGTTGTACCTTTGCCACGATTTTTTTGCTAAAATATCGCTTCTGTAAGCATTTTTGGCTGCAAATGTTTGATAATGAGTGCAACAGGAAGAAGAAATAGCGTTGAAGCGCCGTCGCGCCTGAAAGCCGGCTGGGACTACCGAATCTACAAAAGTTATGTGCGCTGGATGCAAGACCACCTGCTCTACAAGCACGTGCATTACCTGAATATGGAGCGTGTGCCGCAGGCTGGCACGCCGTGCATCATCGTGTCGAACCACCAAAACTGCGCCAACGACCCGCTCGGCATACTGCTCGGCCTCGAAAACGAACTGCGCCCCTACGTCATAGCGCGCGCCGACGCCTTTTCGATTCACCCGCTAGTCGCCAAATTTTTCTACTGGATTGGCATGTTGCCCGCCTTTCGCATGGATTGGGACGGGGCAGAATCGCTCAAAAAAAACGATGAAATTTTTCGCATATCGGGCGGCAAACTGCTCGAAGGCAACCGGCTCATCATGTTTCCCGAAGGCACGCATCAGAACAAGCGTTTCTTGGGCGAATTTAAGTTTGGCTACACACGGCTGGCGTTTCTCACCGCCGAAATGGGCAATTTCGAGCGCGACGTAGTGATTTTGCCCGTGGCGCACCACTATTCGCGCTATTTCGGGCTGCAAGCCGACTTCATGGTAACTGTGGGCGAACCGATTTCGCTCGCGCCCTATTACGAACTCTACAAAAACAAGCCACGCACAGCGCAGCGCGAGGTGAACAAACTGGTGCGCACGCAGATAGAACAGATGATGCTCGACGTGCGCGATTTGGAAAACTACGACGCCATCGATTTTGTGCGCGAAACGTGGGGACGGCATTTTGCTGCCCAGCAGGGGCTGAATCCCGACTATCTGCCCGATAAATTGGCGAGCGACCGCCAACTTGTGGCGCAATTGGCGCAATTGGCGCAGGCGCAGGCCGCACAGCCCGACGACGTGCAGAAACTATACGCCGACGCACGCACATTGCAGCGTGGCATCGCCGATTTGCGCATCACCGACAACCTTTTCGATGCTTGCCCATCGCATTTAGCGACGATTCTTGCACTTTTGGCACAGATTTTGCTGTTACCTTTATGGTTAATTGCGCTTTTTCCGCACGGAATAGTGTATAATGCGCCGAAATTGCTGCTCAAAAGCGACAAAATGTTTACAAACACGCTCATTTTCATACTCGATGTCGTGTTGCTTTTGCCGCTTTTTGCAGTGGCCACACTGCTGACTATGGGGCTCGCGTGGGGGCTTTGGTGGCAAGCCGCTGTTTGGATACTGCTTTGGCCTGCGTTGGCTTTGTTTGCGTGGTACGACTATCGCTGGATGCGGCGCACGTGGCAGGCGATTCGCTTCAAATGCCGAAAAAATCGGTCGAAAATCGCTGAACTGCGCAAATTGCGCGAACGTTTGCATCTGCAACTCGACAAGATATTGAACACCAAATAATAAGGAGGATAAATCATGAAAAAAATCGCATTTTTGGCTGTATGCGCCTTGATGGCTGTGGCTGCAACCGCAAAAACTCTGCCCGAAAAGGCCGCTAAATTTCTCGAAGTGGCTTTCCCCGAACGCACACTGCTGCTGCTCGATGCCAAAGTGAACTACGAGGTGATGCTCGACGACTACACCGAAGTCGATTTCGATGCGAAAGGCAACTGGACTGAAATCAACGCCAAAAAACAGGGCGAAATTCCCAATTCGGCGGTGCCTGCAAAAATTCTGGAATCGATAGACAAACATTTCCAAGGTCAGAAAATCGTAAAGATAGAGCGTGGCATGCGCGGCGACTACGAAGTGGAACTCATCAACGGCATCGAAATCAAGTTTAACCGCGATTTCATAATTACCGAAATAGACAAATAAGTTATTGTAAATCAGAAAATTATACGAATGAAGAGAGTAGTTATCACTGGTATGGGCATCTACTCGTGTCTCGGCACGAGCCTCGACGAGGTGCGCGATGCTCTGTACAATGGCAAATCGGGCATCGTGTTCGACCCTGAGCGCAAAGCAATGGGCTTTCGGTCGGCACTGACCGCCAAAATCGAGGTGCCCGACTTGAAAAAAGAGTTGAGCCGTTCGCAGCGCGCGTTCATGCCCGAACAGGCCAAATACGCCTATTGCGCCACCGTCGAAGCCTTGCGCAACGCCAAAATAGACCAAGATTATCTCGATGCACACGAAGTTGGGTTGCTTTATGGCAACGATAGTTCGGCCGACCCAACGGTGCGCGCAGTAGATATGATTCGCGAGAAAAAAGACACGACACTATGCGGCTCTGGAGCCATCTTCCAGTCGATGAACTCGACGGTAACGATGAATCTGGGCTGCATTTTTCATTTGAAAGGCATCAACCTGACGGTGTCGGGCGCGTGTGCCAGCGGTTCGCACGCCATCGGATTGGGCGCATTGCTCATTCAGAATGGGCTGCAGGATATGGTTGTCTGCGGCGGCGCACAGGAGGTCAATCCCTTCTCCATCGGCTCGTTCGATGGCATTTCGGCGTTTTCGGTACGCGAGGACGAGCCGACCAAAGCCAGCCGTCCGTTCGATCGCGACCGCGACGGATTGGTGCCGGGCGGTGGTGCGGCCACTGTCATCATCGAAGAGTACGAACACGCCGTGAAACGCGGCGCACCGATTTTGGCCGAACTTTTGGGCTACGGCTTCTCGTCGAACGGCGACCACATCTCGTCGCCCAACGTCGAAGGGCCAAGCCGTTCGCTGCAAATGGCCATCAAGCGCGCCGGCATCGACATACGCGAAATAGGCTATGTGAATGCACACGCCACCTCGACACACGTTGGCGATGCGCAGGAAGCCAAAGCCATATACAACATTTTCGGCGAACGCACGGTGGAGGTTACCTCTACCAAGTCGCAGACCGGCCACGAAATGTGGATGGCGGGTTCGAGCGAACTCATCTATTCGATGCTGATGATGAAAAACGATTTCATTGCGGCGAACCTCAACTTCGAAAATCCCGACGAGGACAGCGCAAAACTGCTCATTCCCGACAAGCGCATCGAAAAACATTTCGACACATTCCTGTCAAACTCGTTTGGCTTTGGCGGCACCAACGCCACGCTCATCGTGCGCAACATGTAACCCGAAAAGAGAGGCTATATGGACAAAGCGGAATTGATAACGCAGATAAACGAAATCCTTGCGCAGGAATTTGAGGTAGATGTGGCCACCATTACGCCCGAAGCCAACATCAAAGAGACGTTGATGCTCAATAGTTTAGATGTGGTGGATATGGTTGCCATCGTCGAATTCAAGTTTGGCGTGAAAATTGCTGCGAACGATTTGCCAAACGTTCAAACGTTTGCCGCGCTTTACGATTACGTTTACAAGCACAAAAAATGATTCAAAATTGTTAACAAAAATAAAAATAGAATGGAAAAACAGGAATTGATAGCCAAAGTAAACGAAGTTTTGGCTGAAGAATTTGAAAAAGAGGTGTCGGAAATCACACCCGAAGCCGACATCAAGGCGACACTCGAACTCGACAGCCTGAGTCTGGTCGATTTGGTGGCTCTCATCGAAAACGAATTTGGCGTGAAAATCAAGCCGTCCGAAATGCCTCAAGTGAAGACGTTCGGTGCGCTTTACGATTTCATCGCCGAACGCATGGCCTAATGGACGCAAAGCCGCTTTTTGTGGGCGACGCGCTCTACCGACTGATACCGCAGCGGCCGCCCATCGTGATGGTCGATGCGTTGGCCGATGCCACCGACGATGGTGCCAACACGGCACTGACAGTGGCTACCGACAACATTTTTTGTTCGGAAGGGCGATTGCGCGAGCCGGGGCTGATTGAACATATTGCTCAATCGGCGGCGGCTTTTGCTGGTTTTGCCACCTACAAGCAGGGTTTGCCGCCCAAGTTGGGCTACATCGGCGAGTTGAAAAAGATTCGCATCAATGCTTTGCCGCTTGTGGGCGACACGTTGCGCACCATGTTGCACGTTTTGGGCGAGGCGGCTGGCATCACGTTGCTCGAAGCCGAAACGCGCGTTGGCGACACAGTGGTGGCTTCCGGCCAGATGAAAATTTTCATCAAGGAGGATTGATGCCGCACTGATTTGTGAAAAAATGAAAAAGCACTTGCCCAAAAGGCAGGTGCTTTTTTTTGATTGTCAGTTTGGGTGAACTATGGAATTGCCACTTTCAGCGCGTGCGGCACCACCTGCACCTCGATGTGGTCGGCGAGTCCGAGGCAATCGCCGTCGCAGTGGAACGGCGTTTTTTCGGGCGTGCTGATGGTGATATGCTCGCATTCGAATGTTTCGACATATTTTTTGAAGTGGTCGAGGCGTTTGGTGAATAGCCCGAACAGCAGCCGCAGGGCACTCCAAAAGCCGAACGGCTTGATGATGGTAACGTTCAGTTTGCCGTCGGTGAGGTCGGCGTGCGGCGCGATGTAGGCGTTGAATCCGAATTGGCGAATGTTGGCGCAATTGACGATGAAGGCTTGGCGTGTCTCCGTTTTCCCGTCGTGTTCGAGCGTGCATTCGAGCGGTTTGTAGTGAAAATAGTCGTGCAGGCAGAGCGAGACGTACATCCAGAGTCCGCGTCGTTTGCGTTGTGCGACTTCGTAGGCTATTTGTGCGTCGAAGCCCACGCCACAAGTGCAGAAAAATGGCACGTCGTTTACGCGTCCGTAGTCGATTTGCCTGAAATTCAGCCGTTTGATGCACGAGATGGCGTTCAGTTGCAGCAGCGGCGATAGTCCCAATTCGCGTGCCAAACCGTTGCCAGAGCCGAGCGGCAGAATGGCCAGCGCGGTGTCGGAATCGACGAGCGAACTCGCAATTTCGTTTACGGTGCCATCGCCTCCGACGGCCGCCACAATCGGCACATGGTCGGCTACGGCTTGTTGCGCCAGTTCGCAGGCGTGTCCGCGGTGTGTGGTGTATTTGAACTCCAAATCGAACTCTTGTGCCAGCATGCGTGTGGCTATCGAAATCCAGTTGGTTTTGCCCAGCGTTCCCGATTTCGGATTGACGATGAAAAGTATTTTTTTGCGCATCGATGTCAGTCAGTGAAGAATTAATTTAGAATTTAGAATTTAGAATTGGGGCTTCAATTGCTAATTCCTGATTGTTTGTTTATTCTTGTCCGCCGAATTCCATCAGGTAGGCTTTGATGAAAGCGTCGATGTCACCGTCCATCACAGCGTTCACGTTCGAGGTTTGGTAGTCGGTGCGGTGGTCTTTCACGCGCCGGTCGTCGAACACGTACGAGCGGATTTGCGAGCCCCATTCGATTTTCTTTTTCCCGGCTTCGATTTTGGCGGTTTCTTGCCGGCGTTTTTCGAGTTCGAGTTCGTAGAGTTGCGATTTCAGCAGGCGTAGCGCGTTTTCCTTGTTTTTCGGTTGGTCGCGACTTTCGGTGTTTTCGATGACGATTTCGTCCGGTTCGCCAGTGAGCGGATTTCGGAACGTGTAGTGCAGGCGCACGCCGCTCTCCACCTTGTTCACATTTTGTCCGCCTGCGCCGCTTGATCGGAAGGTGTCCCACGAGAGGTTGGCGTTCGATATTTCGATTTCGATGGTGTCGTCGACCAGCGGCGCGACGAATACCGACGAGAACGAGGTCATGCGTTTGCCTTGCGCGTTGTAGGGCGACACGCGCACGAGCCGGTGCACGCCGTTTTCGCTTTTCAGGTAGCCGTAGGCGTAGTCGCCGTCCACTTGGAACGTAATGCTTTTGATACCGGCTTCGTCGCCGTCGAGCAGGTTCGATATGGTGGTGCGGTAGCCGTGTTTTTCGCAGTAGCGCATGTACATGCGCATGAGCATTTGCGCCCAGTCTTGTGCTTCGGTGCCTCCTGCGCCGGCCACTATTTTGATGACGGCTCCGAGTTTGTCCTCTTCGCGGCGTAGCATGTTGCGCATTTCGAGCGTTTCGACCTGTTGCACGGCTTTGTTGTAGGCGGCATCTACTTCGGCTTCGGTCAGTGCCTCTTCTTTGAAAAAGTCGAGCGATATTTCCACCTCTTCGGCGGCTGCTTTGACGTCGTTATAGCCCGTTATCCAGTATTTGAGGGCGCGTACTTTTTTCATTTGCTCTTCGGCGCGTTTTTGGTCTTGCCAGAAGTCGGGTGCTTGCGTTTTCAGTTCCTCTTCTTCGAGTTGCATCTGTTTGTTGTCGATGTCGAGGTAGCGGTGCAGTGCCTCGACACGTTCGTTGAGTGCTTTCAGTTGTTCGGTGGTGATCATTTATATTTCAGATTTCAGATTGCGCTGCGCGCGGTTTCTAATCGTTTTTCAAAATTGCTATCGCAATTTTTGTTTCTAAGTTTCTGCTTTTTTTTAATTGTTCGGTTGTTGGATTTTCTATCGCTGCAAGGCGATTCGCTGTTCGGTGGCGGTTACTATTTTGTAAAATTGGTCGTAACTTAAGCCGAAAATCTCTTGCAAATTGGTTTGCATCAAGGCTTCCTGCGGGTCTATTTTATGGTCGGCATACATTTTTTCGAGTTGCAGCGCGAGAATGTCGTTGACCGTTTTTTCGTAACCGAATTTGTAAAAATCGCCCTCTTTGATTTTGAAAAAGGCTTTCAAAAGTGCCATGTTTTTCAACTCGTTTTCGGTCAGTATGCCGTCTTGCAACGCGAGCAGGGCGTAGTCGAGAATGACACCGATGGTTTGCGTTTTGATGTCGGAAATTTTGTGAATATGCAGCGCATCGAGCAGTGCTTCGCGTTTGAAGACGAGATTTTCGGCCGGTTCGGTGGCGATCTGCTGCAACAGACGAGCGATGCGTTCGTCGTACTTCTTTTGCGCCAACAATTCGACGGCTGCCTCTTGTAGGTTTTTCATGATTTTGGTTGATTGGTGCGATTTGTTGCTTGTATTGGCCAAGTTTAGTTGGTGTCGTTTTTAGTTCGTTTCTTGTTTTTTCCGTTCATTTCTTTTGACGACCAAAAGAAATGAACCAATTTTGCGATTGAGCGAGTGCAAAGCAAACTTGTTTTCAATTTGCCGAGCGTGAGCAAAATCAAGAATTAAAGAAAAGTCGCCAGTCGGGGCGCGAGCGTTGCTCAAAATTGGCGGTTTTGGTTTCGGCATCGTCAAAACTCGCTGCACTCCTCGTCCCCCTATCCTCGCTACGCTCGGCAGAGGGACAGAATTACGCCTAACAACTTCTAACTCCTCACTCCTAACTCCTCACTCCTAACTCCTCATTTCTCACTGCTCACTACTCACTACTCACTACTCACTGCTAACTTCTCACTACTAACTTCTCACTACTAATTGCTCACTATTTCCCTACGGTTTGTGCCAAGATGAATGCGTGGTTGGCATCGTTTAGGCCGAGCAGGTCGAGCAGTTGGTCGGCTTTGGCACTGCCGCGTGTGATGGATTTCAGGCCGTGAGCGGCGCAGTAGAGGTTCACGTTTTCGGCGTAGCCGGCGGCATCTTGTCCACACAGAAACCAGCGGCGGTCGGCGGGAATGTCGGCTCCGCGCCCGGTGTATTTGGCGTAGTTGGCCACATAGACCAAGTTGAGCGGGGCAGAGTAGGCGAAGTCTTGCATGGCTGCGGCTTGGCGGTGGTCGCCGTCGACCACTTTCACGAGTTTGTGCGCGGCCGATTCGTAGCGGTAAATGCCTTCGGCGAAACAGGCGTAAACTTCAATCGGGTAGAGTGCCAAGGCCGATGGAGCCGTCAGTTTGCCGTCGGGGCGGTTAGCGCCCGCTGCTGCCCACAGCACTCCCGACACCTCTTCGAGCGAGAGGCGTTCGGCGCTGTATTCGCGGCTCGATTGGCGTAGCGCAAGGGCTTCGTTGATGGTGAGTCCGCCTTGGGCGGCGGGCGTGGTCAGCATGATTTCGTCGGACATTTCCATGACAGTTTCGTTTTTTTGTTGATCGCGGCACGCTGTCAGTGCGGCAACGGCCATCAAAATGAGAATGGATTTTTTCATAAAAATTTCAGATTTCAGATTGCGCTGCGCGCGGTTCAGTGTTTCTATTGTTTCTAAGTTTCTCGTGCTGTGCACGTTTTTTGGTTTCTGTGGATTTGGTTATTTTGGTCGCACGGGATTTGCAATCCCGTGCTTTTTTATGTGCGGATTTGTAATCCGCAACGGGCGCAATTGATGCGCCCCTACAAATTGAATTATTGAATCATTGACTTATTGAATTATTGAATGTGTAAATCTGTCAATAACAATCTCTCACCTCTAACCTATAACCTCTCACCTTTTTTCTTGTGTCTTGCTACTTGTATCTTGCTACTGAAATTATCTTTGTTCTTTGTTCTATATTCTTTGCTCTTTGTTCTAAAATTGCGGCTTTGCCGCCTCACTGCTAACTTCTCACTACTAATTGCTAACTTTTCTGCGGATATTTCCGGAACCAACTGCCGATTTTCAGGCGCACGACACCGAAAAGTGCTTCGCTGAAGATGCCGCCGCTCATTTTCGATGTGCCTTCGACGCGGTTGACGAATACGATGGGCACCTCTTTGATAGTGAAACCGCATTTGGCGGCGGTGAATTTCATCTCGATTTGGAAAGCGTAGCCTTTGAAACGGATTTTGTCGAATTCGATGGTTTCGAGCACTTGGCGGCGGTAGCAGACGAATCCAGCGGTGGTGTCGGCCACGCGCAAGCCCGTGATGCAGCGCACATATTTCGAGGCGTAGTACGACATCAGCAGGCGTCCCATCGGCCAATTGACAATGTTCACCACGTTGCCCACATAGCGCGACCCGACCACCACATCGGCACCGGCGCGGGCGGTTTCGTACATCTCTTGCAGTTTGCCCACGGGGTGCGAAAAGTCGGCGTCCATCTCGAAAATGTATTGGTAATCGTGTTCCAGCACCCACTTGAAACCAGCGATGTAGGCCGTTCCAAGTCCGAGTTTTCCAGTGCGCTCGACCAAATGCAGACGGTCGGGAAATTCGTCGATGAGGCGTTTCACGATGGCACCGGTGCCGTCGGGCGAGCCGTCGTCGATGACGAGAATGTGGAACTCTTTGGGTAGCGCAAACACGGTGCGCACCATCTTTTCGATGTTCTCCTTTTCGTTGTAGGTGGGAATGATGATGATGGAATCCGACATGGCAATTTGGGTCTTGTGGTTTTTCTATTTTGCAAAAATAGTTATTTTTTCGTGTTGCTACAATCTTTTGGCCATTTATTTGTGTTTTTCAGGCAATCCACACCAACGCCACATAGATGGCGTTGCAGAGGCCGGCCAGCAGCAGACAGCGGTTGTATTGCGCGCCTTGTGCGTGGCGTACTGCACCGAAAAGCATGAGCAGCGGTACAGCAACGCAGGCTGTAATCCAACTTTCGAACGCTAAATAGGCGCAAACGGGGGCTAAAACGATGAGCAGAAACATGCACCACTCGGCGGCGCGCTTGCCGAACCGAACGGGAAAGGTGCGCTTGTTGGCGCGTCGGTCGTCGTCGAGGTCGCGTATGTTGTTGATACTCAGCACGCACATGGAGCAGATGCCGCACACGCTGCCCGCCCAAAAGGCTTGCAGCAACAGACTGTCGTCGAGCGTTTGCAGCCACACCGTGCCCATGGTAGCGATGATGCCGTAGTAGAGATAGACAAACAGATCGGCGATGCCCAAGTAACTCAGCGAGTGGTTGGTGGCGGTGTAGAGCCAAGCAAAAAGCAGGGCAGTGGTGCCAATGACAACAATCGGCCAACCGCCCACGATTACCAGATAAACGCCCGTCAGCAAGGCGATGGCGGCGCAAATGCAGCAGGCCGTCAGCATTTGTCGTGGCGTTACTTCGCCTTCGGCCAGCGCACGTTTGAAACCCTTGCGCCCCTTGCGGTCGGTGCCGCGCTCGAAGTCGTAATAGTCGTTGATGAGGTTGCTGAGAATCTGCAGTGCCAGCGCACTGATGGCCGTAACGACGGCTGTTGCGCTGTCGAGCCCGATGCCCGATTTGGCCACGATGAGCAGCCCGACAAGCACAGGGCAGAGCGACGCGAAAAGCGTTTGCGGCCGTGTGATGCGTATCCAAAGAAGAAACATACTTGTTTAATTAGGAGTTAGAAGTTAGTAGTGAGGAGTGAGTAGTGAGGAATGAGTAGTGAGTAGTGAGGAATGAGTAGTGAGGAGTGAGGAGTGAGGAGTGAGTAGTGAGGAATGAGTAGTGAGGAATGAGTAGTGTTTTTTTAATTTACAAATTGACGAATTGACAGATTATTTTGCTTCTAAATGGCTTTTTTCGCCGCGATAGAGCGTGGCGATGCCGAATGTGAGCGGCGTGTGCGTTACTTGTGCGAATCCGGCCTGCTGCATCTGCTGGCAAAACTCTTCGCCCCAAACGAATCCTTTGACCGAACGGTTGAGGTAGCGGTATGCCTGCTTGTCGTGGCTCATCAGCGCGCCGATGTGCGGCAAAATGTGGCTGAAATAGAGGTCGTAGCACCACGCAACGAAGCGATTCTTCGGGTACGAAAATTCGAGAATCAGCACCTCGCCGCCTGGGCGCAACACGCGGAACATCTCTTTCAGACCTTGGCTCAAATCCGAAAAATTGCGGCAGCCGAAACTGCACGTTACCGCATCGAACGCCCCGTCGTCGAACGGCATGGCGAGTGCCGATGCTTCGCGAAAGGCGATGTTGAGTCCCTGCGTTTTCTGTGCACCGATGCGCATCATTTCGGTCGACAAGTCGATGCCGACAATGCGCGTTGCCTTGTGTTGGCGCACGATTTCGAGGCTCAAATCGCCCGTGCCGATGGCCACGTCGAGTGCTTCGGTGCAGGGACGCATTGTGGCGGCCAAGCGGCGGCGCCAGCGTTTGTCGATGTTGAACGACAGCAGGTGGTTGAGCGCGTCGTAGGTGCTGGCAATGCCATCGAACAGGGTGCCAATGTGTTGTTTTTGTTCCGTTTCGTTCATAGTTTCGGCAGCGTTCCAAATTTGTCGGCAAAGGTACTAAATAAAAGTGTGGCCGATGAACATTGTTCATAAAAAAGCGTTCAACCATTTCGCTGTTTGAACTAAAAAAACTATTTTTGCAGATTGATCTGAAAGTCGATAAATGCAGAAATTAACATAAAAAAACATCTGAAATTATGGCAAAAGAAAAGAAATTCATGACGTGTGATGGCAATGCCGCCGCTGCGCACATAGCGTACATGTTTACGGAGGTTGCCGCCATCTACCCGATTACGCCGTCGTCGCCGATGGCCGAAAACGTGGACGAATGGGCTGCCAAAGGTCGTAAAAACATGTTTGGCGAGACGGTTACCGTGCAAGAGATGCAGTCGGAAGCCGGTGCCGCTGGTGCCGTTCACGGCTCGTTGCAGGCTGGTGCGCTCACCACTACATTCACTGCTTCGCAGGGCTTGCTGCTGATGATTCCGAACATGTACAAAATCGCTGGCGAACTGCTGCCAACGGTGTTCCACGTATCGGCGCGCACGCTGGCAAGCCATGTGCTGTGCATCTTTGGCGACCATCAGGACGTGATGGCCTGCCGCCAAACAGGTTTCGCCATGTTGGCCGAAGGTTCGGTGCAAGAGGTGATGGATTTGGCCGGCGTGGCACACTTGTCTACACTCAAATCGCGCGTGCCGTTCCTCAACTTCTTCGACGGATTCCGCACCTCGCACGAATATCAGAAAATCGAGGTGATCGACCAAGAAGAGTTGCGCCCGCTCGTCGATGAAGAGGCGTTGCAGGCGTTCCGCAACCGCGCGCTCTGCCCACAACGTCCCGAAATGCGTGGCATGGCCGAAAATCCCGACGTCTTCTTCGCTCATCGCGAAAGCAGCAATCCGTACTACAACGGCGTGGCCGACATCGTGTCGGATTATATGGACAAAATCAGCGAAATCACTGGCCGCAAATACCGCCCGTTCACCTACTACGGCGCACCCGATGCCGAAAATATCGTCGTTTGCATGGGCTCGGCCTGCGAGGCACTGCGCGAAGTCATCGACTACCGCAAAGGCGAAAAAATCGGCATGATAAACGTGCATCTCTATCGCCCATTCTCGCTGAAATATCTGAAAGAGGCCATTCCCGCCACCGCCAAACGCATCTGCGTACTCGACCGCACCAAAGAACCTGGCGCAAACGGCGAACCGCTCTATCTCGACGTGAAAGACGCTTTGCAGGAACTCGGACTTGGCCACATCGAAGTGGTGGGCGGCCGTTACGGCTTGGGCAGCAACGATACCACGCCGGCGCAAATGATGGCCGTGTACGACAATCTGGCTCTGCCACAACCCAAAAATCACTTCACGCTCGGCATCAACGACGACGTAACATTCACCTCGCTGCCGTTGGGCGAAGAGATTGCCATGGGCGGCAAAGGCATGTTCCAAGCCAAATTCTACGGTTTGGGAGCCGACGGCACCGTGGGCGCAAACAAAAACTCGGTGAAAATCATTGGCGACACCACCGACAAATACTGTCAAGCCTATTTCTCGTACGACTCGAAAAAATCGGGCGGATTCACCTGCTCGCACCTGCGCTTCGGCGACGAACCCATTCACTCGACCTACTTGGTAACCACACCGAACTTCGTGGCGTGCCACGTTCAGGCCTATCTGCACATGTACGACGTAACGCGCGGCCTGCAGAAAAACGGCACCTTCTTGCTCAATACCATTTGGGACGGCGACGAACTGAAACGCAATCTGCCGAACAAAGTCAAGAAGTATTTTGCCGACAACAATATCACCGTTTATTACATCAACGCTACGAAAATAGCGCAGGAGATTGGGCTCGGCAACCGCACGAACACCATTCTGCAATCGGCGTTCTTCCGCATCACAGGCGTGATTCCTGTAGAAAAAGCGGTGGAAGAGATGAAACATTTCATCGTGAAATCGTATGGCAACAAAGGCGAGGACGTGGTGAACAAAAACTATGCGGCCGTCGATCGTGGCGGCGAATATCACCAACTCGCCATCGACCCCGCTTGGTCGAACTTGGACATTGCCGCCGACGTGGTGAAACCAACCGATGGCGACGATTTCATCAACAAAGTGGTGCGCCCCATCAACGCACAAGACGGCGACCTGCTGCCCGTTTCGGCCTTCCGTGGCATCGAAGACGGCACGTGGCGCCCCGGCACAGCCAAATACGAAAAACGCGGCGTGAGCGCATTCGTCCCCGTTTGGAACGCCGAAAACTGCATACAATGTAACAAGTGCGCATACGTTTGCCCGCACGCTTGCATTCGTCCGTTCGTTCTTGACGAGAAAGAACACGAAGGTCTGCACGCCGAAATGATCGAGATGAAAGCACCAGCCGCCATGAAAGGCATGTACTTCCGCATGCAGGTTGGCGTGATGGACTGCCTCGGTTGCGGCAACTGCGTGGACGTTTGCCCGGGCAATCCGAAGTTGGGCAAGGCCTTGGCCATGACTGACCTCGAAAGCCAAATGGCCGAAGCCGAAAATTGGAACTATTGCGTGGAACACGTCAAAACGAAGCAAGATTTGGTCGATATCAAATCGAACGTGAAAAACAGCCAATTCGCCACGCCGCTGTTCGAGTTCTCGGGCGCATGCTCCGGTTGCGGCGAAACACCTTATCTGAAACTGATTTCGCAACTCTTCGGCGACCGCGAAATAGCCGCCAACGCCACGGGTTGCACCTCGATTTATTCGGGTTCGGTGCCTTCGACACCTTATACTACCAACGACAAAGGCTACGGCCCTGCATGGTCGAACTCGCTCTTCGAGGATTTCTGCGAATACGGACTCGGTATGCAAATCGCACACAAGAAGATGAAAGCGCGTTTGGCACGCCTCATGACCGACGCGCAAGCGTGCGACTGTTGCTCCGATGAACTGAAAGCCATGTTCCGCGAGTGGATCGACAACCGCAACGATGCCGACGTAACCAAACGCCTCTACGAACCGATTGTGGCCGCTTGCGAAGCCTGCAACTGCGACAAATGCAAGGAAATTCTGAAATACAAAGACCACCTTGTTAAACGTAGCCAATGGATTATCGGCGGCGACGGCGCAAGTTACGACATCGGCTACGGCGGCCTCGACCATGTCATCGCTTCGGGCGAAGATGTGAACATTCTCGTGCTCGATACCGAAGTCTATTCCAACACGGGCGGCCAAGCATCGAAATCGACGCCGCTTGGTGCCATCGCCAAATTTGCCGCTGCTGGCAAACGCGTGCGCAAAAAAGACCTCGGCATGATAGCCACCACCTACGGCTACGTCTATGTGGCGCAGATTGCCATGGGTGCCGACCAAGCGCAGACGCTCAAAGCCATACGCGAGGCGGAAGCCTATCACGGACCGTCGCTCATCATCGCTTATGCGCCTTGCATCAACCACGGTCTGAAAGCCGGTATGGGCAAGAGCCAAGCCGAAGAGGCCAAGGCCGTGGAGTGCGGCTATTGGCACTTGTGGCGCTACAACCCGACCCTCGAAGCCGAAGGCAAAAACCCGTTCACGCTCGACTCGAAAGAGCCGCAGTGGGACAAGTTTGCCGACTATCTGAAAGGCGAAGTGCGCTTTGCCAGCGTGATGAAGCAGTACCCGACCGAGGCTGCCGACCTATTCAAGGCCGCCGAGGACAACGCCAAGTGGCGTTACCGCAGTTACCTGCGCATGCAGAGCGAAAATTGGGGCGAATAGTTCGCCAACGCAACCGCAAAATGCCCGTAGAGCCGTCACCCTGTGGCGACTCTACGCTTTTTTTGCGCGGCAGTGAGGCGACCAAACCGCAATTTACAAATTTCAATTTAGTCGCAAGACGAAATTTAGTGCGAAAGTATGAAAGTATGAAAGTGTGAAAGTGTATAAAGTCTATAAAGTGGAAGGCGTCCGAAAAATTCAATGATTCAATAAGTCAATGATTCAGTGATTATATTACGCCCGTTGCGGATTGCAAATCAGCATATAAAAAAAAGCACGGGATTGCAAATCCCGTGCGACCAAATAACCAAATAACCAAATAACCAAATCCACAAAAACAATTAGAAACAGCGCGCAGCGCGAGAAACTTAGAAACTAAAAACTGCAAATCCCGTGCGACCAGAGAAACGTTGTTGGGCGCGAACAATTATTCATTGTTCATTATCAATTATCAATTGTTCCCGAACCCCTACCCCCACTGGCGTGGGTCCCCCCCCCTATCTGCTATCGCAGCAGGGGGAGAGAACGCACCCAAAACCTGTCCCTCTGCCGAGCGCAGCGAGGATAGGGGGACGAGGAGCGTAGCGACGGAGGGGGTTAAAACTTAATTAAGAATAGAGCAGCGTTGTTGGGCGCGAACCTGTCCCCTTTGCAAGGGGACGAGAAAAACGGCAGTTTTTCGGGTGGGGTTGATTTTAATTAAGAATTAAGAATTAAGAATTATGAATTACACAAATCCCCCAATCCCCAAAAACTTAGAAACAGCGCGAAGCGCACAATCTTCAAATTTTCAAATCTTCAAATCTTCAAATGATTCACGTTGGACTCTGAAAAAAAACTATAAAATTTCCACTAAAAAGTTGCGTATTCAAAAAATATGCGCTATCTTTGCCTGCGGAATACATATAAACCCCAAGGCTATATTGCCCTCCTCCCAGCAATGGGGGGGGGGGCAATTAACTGATAATCAAGTAGTTATATCTCGTAATGAATAATTAAGAATGAATAATGAATAATAATACGAGCAGCCAAATTTGAAAATTGATAAAATCAAAACCATAATTTTGACAATAAATTAACCACTTTTTACTATCCTTTTAATCTCATTTTATCATGAACAAACTCAAATTTTTTGCAACCTTGTGTTGCGCAGCCCTGCTTTTTGCCGCCTGCGACAAAGACAACGAGCCGAAAAACGACAACGACACTTCGAACGACACCAAATCGGCTGTCGACCTTGGCTTGAGCGTGAAGTGGGCGACCTGCAACGTGGGCGCAACAAGTCCCGAAGAGTACGGTAACCAATATGCTTGGGGCGAAATCGAAACAAAGGGAACTTACTCCTGGAACGCCTACAAGTATGGTACAGCGGACAAATTGACCAAGTACAATGCCACTGACAAAAAGACCACGCTCGAAGCCGCCGACGATGTTGCTGCTGCCAAGTGGGGTGGCGCATGGCGCATGCCTACCGATGCCGAATGGAAGGAGTTGGTTGATAAATGCACTTGGACATGGACAACCTTGAACGGCAAGAACGGTTACGAAGTGAAGAGCAAAACCAACGAACAAAGCATTTTTCTGCCCGCAACGGGGTGCCGTGGCGACGATGGCCTAATTGACGCAGGTAGCTACGGCGCTTACTGGTCGAGTTCGCTCAATACAGACGACCGGACTGGCGCGCAGAGTATGTACTTTTACTCGACTGATGGTGTGTACAGGAACTACTGCATCCGCTACTTTGGTGGGTCGGTGCGCCCCGTATGCAAATAATGGGCTATACCGAGCGGAGAAATAATCTATAAATCCTGAATTTCTGAAAGATAGACAGAAATCTGAAAAAACTATAAAATTCCGTTAAAAAATGGCATGTTTATGTGCATTTCCCAGCGGAATACATACAAAATCAAGGCTAAATTGCCCTCCTCCCAGCAATGGGTGGGGGGGGGGGCAATTGACTGATAATCAAGTAGTTATTATTCGTTATTAATAATTAAGAATGAATAATGAATAATAATGCAATCGGCCAAATTTGAAAATTGATAAAATCAAAACCATAATTTTGATAATAAATTAACCACTTTTTACTATCCTTTTAATCTCATTTTATCATGAACAAACTCAAATTTTTTGCAACCTTGTGTTGCGCAGCCCTGCTTTTTGCCGCCTGCGACAAAGACAACGAGCCACTGAAGCAAAACGACCCTGCGAACGACACCAAAGAGGCTGTCGATCTTGGCTTGAGCGTAAAGTGGGCGATCTGCAACGTGGGCGCAACAAGCCCCGAAAAGTACGGCAATTACTACGCTTGGGGCGAAACTAAAACAAAAGAAAACTATTCGTGGGATAACTACACGCACGGTACGTCGTCCGATTTGGCCAAGTACAATGCAACCGACGGCAAAACCACGCTCGAAGCCAGCGACGATGCCGCTGCCAAAAACTGGGGCGGTACATGGCGCATGCCTACTGACAAAGAGTGGAAAGAGTTGATAAATAAATGCACTTGGACGTGGACGGACAACTACAACAGCACGGGCGTAGCCGGCTACGAAGTGAAAGCCACCAACGGCAACAGCATCTTCCTGCCTGCGGCGGGCTATTGCAATAGTAGCACCACTCCTGGTGGTGTTGGCACCAACGGCAACTACTGGTCGAGTTCGATCGACGCCACCGATTTGAGCCGTGCGTCGTACATGTACATCTTGTCGGGCTCCAAGAATATGGTAGGCAGTGGACGATGCGCTGGACTATCTGTACGCCCTGTATGTGAATAATGGACAATGCCGAGCGAAAAATAATCTATAAATTCTGAATTTCTAAAAGATAGACAGAAATCTGAAAAAACTATAAAATTCCGTTAAAAAATGGCATGTTTATGTGCATTTCCCAGCGGAATACATACAAAATCAAGGCTAAATTGCCCTCCTCCCAGCAATGGGTGGGGGGGGGGGCAATTGACTGATAATCAAGTAGTTATTATTCGTTATTAATAATTAAGAATGAATAATGAATAATAATGCAATCGGCCAAATTTGAAAATTGATAAAATCAAAACCATAATTTTGATAATAAATTAACCACTTTTTACTATCCTTTTAATCTCATTTTATCATGAACAAACTCAAATTTTTTGCAACCTTGTGTTGCGCAGCCCTGCTTTTTGCCGCCTGCGACAAAGACAACGAGCCACTGAACCAAAACGACCCTGCGAACGACACCAAAGAGGCTGTCGATCTTGGTTTGAGCGTGAAGTGGGCAACCTGCAACGTGGGCGCAACCAGCCCCGAAAAGTACGGCAATTACTACGCTTGGGGCGAAACCACCATGAAGAGCAATTACTCGTGGAACCCTTACACGTATGGTACTTACAATGACGATGATGATTACAGCACATTGACCAAGTACAATGCCAAAGACAAAAAGACCACGCTCGAAACCGCCGACGATGTTGTTGCTACCTATTGGGGCGGCAAATGGCGCATGCCTACTGACAAAGAGTGGAAAGAGTTGATAAATAACTGCACTTGGACATGGACAAGCAACTACAACAGCACGGGCGTAGCTGGCTACGAAGTGAAAGCCACCAACGGCAACAGCATCTTCCTGCCTGCGGCGGGCTTTCGCGGCAATGGTGTCCTGTACGGCGCTGGCTCGGACGGCTGCTATTGGTCGAGTTCGCTCGACGCCGACGGTCCGAACAACGCGTGGGGCGTGGACTTCTACTCGGACGACGTATACAGAGGCGGCAGTAGCCGCTGCTGTGGACTATCGGTGCGCCCAGTACTTAAATAATTGATAATGGACAATTTTTCCGGTAAGCGAGAGCAAAAGTAAACTTGTTTGCATTTTGCCGAGCGGAGGAAAAATGCGCATAGCGAATTGACAATGGATAATTTTTCCGTTAAGCGAGGGTAGAGTCAAACTTGTTTGAACTATGCCGAGCGAAGGAAAAATGTGTAAAACACAATGGGAGTGCGGCTGTTGGCCGTGCTCTTTTTTTAGATAGAACAAAGAACAATTTTTAGTAGCAAGACACAAGTAGCAAGTCGCAAGACGAATTTAGTGTGAAAGTTTGAAAGTATAAAAGTGCGAAAGTAGGGGCGCATCAATTGCGTCCGAAAATTCGATCATTCAATAATTCAGTGATTCAATCATTATATTGCGCCCGTTGCGGATTGCAAATCCGCACATAAAAAAGCACGGGATTGCAAATCCCGTGCGACCATGCAAATTTTTCATTGTCCACTGTCAATTGAATTTCAAACCCTACCCCTGCTTCGCAGGTACTCCCCTTGAAAAGGGGAGATGGCTGAACCAACTTGGACGCGAACAATTATTGTTAATTGAACTAAAACCCCTACCCCCACTGGCGTGGGTACTCCCCCTATCTGCTATCGCAGCAGGGGGAGAGAACGCACCCAAAACCTGTCCCTCTGCCGAGCGCAGCGAGGATAGGGGGACGAGGAGCGTAGCGACGGAGGGGGTTCTTTCCTAATTAAGAATTAAGAATTATGAATTACCAAAATCCACAAATCCCCCAAAACTTAGGAAACGTGCGTAGCACGAGAAACATAGAAACAATGAAAAACTGCGCGCAGCGCACCCTATTGTCGCTCGCCGAAAATGGCGGTGCCGATGCGTACGATGGTGCTGCCTTCGTCGATGGCTATGCGGTAGTCGTGGCTCATGCCCATCGAGAGTTCGGCGAAGTGGGGCAGGGCGCATTGGCGTTTCAGCTCGTCGAACAGTGCGCGTACTTGGCGAAATTCGCGGCGTGTCTGCTGGTGGTCGTCGGTGGCGGTGCCCATCGTCATCAGACCGCAGAGGCGTGTGTGCGGATAGGCTTGCCAGCGTTGTTCAGCGAAAAAAGCGCGTGCCTCGTCGGGTGTGAATCCGTGCTTCGAGGCCTCTTGGGCAATGTGTATTTCGAGCAATAGGTTGGCGGTCAGACTGTTGCACGCTGCGTAGCGGTCGATGGCGGCCAGCAGCCGCTCCGAATCGACACTGTGGATAAGTGCGGCGCGCGGCACCACCTGTTTCACCTTGTTCGTTTGCAGCGACCCGATGAAATGCCATGCGATGTCGCTCGGCAGGACGGCCTGTTTCTGCATCAATTCCTGTGCGTGGCTCTCGCCAAACAGCCGCTCGCCGCAGTCGTAGGCGGCTTGCACGGCTTCGGCAGGGTGAAATTTCGACACGCAGACCAGCTGCACGCCGTCGGGCAGTTGCGCCCTTATCTGTGCGATGTTTTCCGCAATGTTCATTGTGCGTTTTCGGCGTTGGGCTGCCCGAATCCGAACACGTCGAGTATGTTGGTTTCGGCCACGGTGGCTATCTCGTAGTCGCCGAGTGTGCCGCGCATCCGCTCTATCAGCGTGTCGACGGCTTTTTTGAAATCGGAGGCCTGCACCATCATCGTTTGGGCAATTTTTTTCTCCACGCCTTTGTTTTCGTCCACGGCCAGATAGTTTATCTTGCAGCGGTACCATTTGTCGCCCTCTTCGTTGTAGAAAAGTTCGGAAATTTTCGTCTTCCGGATGTCGGCAATCTCTATCTCGTTCGATGTGGCGTAGAGTTTCACCTCTTTCAGAATGCGGCTTTCGGCTTCGGTAAACGACAGCGCATCGACCAAAAACGGTTCGGTAACTTTTGTGATGAGACCGTCTTCTCCCTGGCGGTCGAATTTAACTTTGACAGTAAACCAAGTGTACATATTTTTTAGAATTTCAGATTTCAGATTTCAAATTAGTAGCAAGACACAAGTAGCAAGTCGCAAGATAAAGGTGAGAGGTTATAGATTATAGGTTATAGGTGAAAGTTGAGAGAATAAAGACATTTTAATTATCTAATTATCCAATTATCCAATTTCCAATTATTTAATTAATTTCAGATTTCAGATTTCAAATTGTCGGTAACCTAAACACCTTAATCTCAAAAAAAATCACTACTCATTACTCACTGCTCACTACTCACTAATTTCAAACTTTCTCACTCCTCACTCCTAATTCAGCACTTTTTCGGCAACAAATTGTTCGAGTGCGGGGCTGTTTTTGTAGTCGTTTTGCGTTGCTATTTCGAGAAATTCGTGCAATATGGGCGTGCTGGCGGCATCGGGATAAGCCTCGATGTAGGCCTCGACTATCTGTTGTATTTCGGGCAATAAACGTCCCGATTGCCAATCGAATATGGGCGAATTGTCGACACCAGACAACAAGATGGCCAAGTAGTATTTTTGGCACGCGGCAATTTGCGGCGTCAGTTGGTCGTCGGGGTAGGCGGCCAGCATGTCGTCGCAGCGTTTCAGGCGGTGGGCAATCTCGTCGAGCGTAACGGCCACCGAGGCATCGTTGAGCGACGGCGTTTCCACTTCGAGTTCCGACAGTTCGGCTAGCGCGCGCTCCGACGGCGTGAGATATTTCCAAAAGGCTTCGGCCACATACAACGGCATGATTTCGGTTTCGATGCCGCCCTCCGAAGCGTACATCAGCAGACCGTAGCGGCGCATGTCGTCCATCGTAGCCGTGAGCGAATCCATCTGGCGGTCGGCAGCATCGGCATCGGGCGTGTTGAGCGCGGCTCCGTAGGCCTCTTCCATCAGACTTGTCTGCACGTCGGCGCAGGCAGTCATGTAGCGGATCAGCAACTCTTGCAGATGCTCCGTCTGTTCCTCGTTCAACCCGCTGGCATCGGCTATCATATCGTGCGCATCGGCGATGTTTTTGAGTTCGAGCGGTGCCGAAACGTCGAGTGTTTCGACGATGGCGTTGTATTGTCGTTCGCTGCGGTTGCAGCCCATCAGCAGGGCAACGGCCAGCAAAATCGGGAGTGTTGTGCGTTTCATATCGAGCCAAGACTTCTTTCGGCAAAAGTACGAATTATTTGTTTATGCTTGACTGTTTTTCAAAAAAAAAGTACCTTTGGCGTGCGTTTTGCGTTGTACCGAAAGGCGCGAAAAACAACTTTTTCACATGAATCTTTTCTACGCTCCCGACATATTGTCGAATCACTTTTTGCCCGAAGAGGAGTCGGCGCATTGCGCCAAGGTGTTGCGTATGCAGGCTGGCGATACCGCCCACGTCATCGATGGCATCGGCAATCTGTACGAGGTGCGCATCGTGGCGCCACACGCCAAACATACCGAGGTCGAAATTGTGTCGGTGCAAAAGGATTTCGGGCAGCGGCCGTTTCGTCTGCATTTGGCGGTGGCACCCACCAAAAACAGCGACCGTTTCGAGTGGTTTGTCGAGAAGGCGACCGAAATAGGCGTGGACGAGATTACGCCGTTGTGCTGTCGTTTTTCGGAACGCAAAATCATCAAGCCCGAACGCATCGAAAAAATTCTTGTGGCGGCCTCGAAACAGTCGTACAAAGCGTGCGTGCCACGCCTCAATCCGATGACCGACTGCGACGAATTTCTGCGCACTGTGCGGGCGTCGCAGCGTTTTGTGGCGCATTGCTACGAAGGCGCGAAACCGCATCTGCTCCACATTTGTCCGCCCCGCACCGATGTGGTGGTGATGGTCGGTCCCGAAGGCGATTTCAGTCGCGACGAAGTGGCAGCGGCTCTGAATCAGGGCTTTCGGGCGGTAACGCTTGGCACAAGCCGCCTGCGCACCGAAACGGCCGGCGTGGTGGCCTGCCATCTGGTTACCGTCGTTAACGAGTTGCAGCAACAAGTTTCGTCGGCTCAATAATTTTTCGTAACTTTGCGCTCCCAAAAAACAGAAAAGAGTTCTATGATAAACCGTTCGCTCCTCAGAATTAAAGCCGTGCAGATATTGTACGCCTATTTTCAAAACGAAAACATGACACCCAAAGCGGCCGAAAAGGAGCTCGACAAGAGCATTGCTCAGACAAACGACCTTTACCTGCTCATGCTTGCACTGCCGGTCGAACTTACGCACTATGCCGAGTTGTATCTCGATAATCAGCGCAACAAATATCTGCCGACCGATGCCGAACGCAATCCCAACATGCGTTTTGCCGACAACATTCTGGCCAAACAACTTGCCGAAAGCGAAAAAATCGCCACTTTCCTGTCGGAATCGAAATATACGTGGAATACCGACGATGCCGTGCTGCCCGCATTCTATCGCGCCGTAACGCACACCGAACACTATGCCGACTACATGGCGCAGGACGTGCGTTCGTACGAAGCCGACAAAGAGATCTGGCGCAAAATATACAAAAACGATGTGCCGGCGAGTGCCGAAATCGACGCTTTTCTCGAAGAGCAGAGCCTTTATTGGAACGACGACCTCGACATGGTGCTCAGTTTTGTGCAGAAAACCATCAAACATTTCACTGTCGATTCTGTGGCCGACGACGAGATAATGACCATGGCCGATGCAGAGGAAGACAAGGAGTATTTGGAGTTTGTCCACACGCTTTTCCGCACCGTCATCGCGCAATCCGACAAGTACGAAGCACTCATCGACGCGGCGGTGAAAAACTGGGAGGTCGAGCGCATCGCCTTCATGGACACGCTGATAATGAAAACCGCCTTGGCCGAACTTCTCACCTTTCCGACAATCCCCGCCAGCGTTACGCTCAACGAATACATCGAGATGGCAAAAGCCTACAGCACGCCACGCAGCGCACCGTTCATCAACGGCATTCTCGACAAAATCGTAAGCAATCTGAAAGCCTCTGGCAAACTCGTCAAACCCGACATCAAACTATAACAAACCGATTTTTCAACCTTTAATTTTTTACATTATGAACCTACTGACCATCTTACTGCAAGAACAGGCACCGGCGCAAGGTAGCGGCTGGAGCGGCATCATCATGCTGGTGCTGATTTTCGTCGTTTTCTACTTTTTCCTGATTCGCCCGCAGAGCAAACGCCAAAAAGAAATCCGCAAGTTTCAAGATTCGCTCGTAAGCGGCAAACATGTGGTTACATCGGGCGGCATCTACGGCAAAATCAAAGAGGTGAAGGACAATGTCGTCGTACTCGAAATAGCCGACAACGTACGCATCAAGGTGAACAAATCGATGGTGTTCGATTCGCCCGAAGATGCTTCGCAAACGCAGCCCGAGGTCAAGGCCACCAAAGCCGAAAAGGCCGAATAACCACACGGCAAAATCCGACGGAATATGTCTAAAATCGATTGGAAATCGGTCGGTGGGCGTCTCCGTGTCGTAGCAAAACAGGTCGCACGTCTCCTTTTCACCAAGGATACGGCGACTTTTTTGGCGTTTTTCTTGCTCGCCACGCTGTTTTGGGTCATGTACAATGTGGGCGCACACCGCACTACCACGGTCGAATTTCCGGTGCGCTACACGGGCATTCCGCGCAACGTGCTGCTGGCGCACGACCTGCCTGCGTCGCTCGCGGTCGTCGTCAAGGACGAAGGCCAAGTGCTGATAAACTACAAACTGCTGTCGGACGACGACACGTTGTTGGTCGATTTGACGGGAAAATTCGTGGAAGGCACGCCGCTTACGGTCGATTTTCGGGCGCAAAACGCCGCCATGCAGCAACATTTTCCAACCACTTCGCAAATTCTTTCCGTCAAACCCGAATCGGCCACGGTCGGTTTCGTGCTGTTGGAACAGAAGACGCTGCCCGTGCGCTTGTCGCAGCCCATTCCAGTGGCCAATCCGTATGTTTTGCTCGATTCTGTGCGCATGAAACCCGCTGCCGTCGAGGTTTTTGCGCCGCGCCATCTGCTCGATACGCTCCAATATGTCGAGGCGTTGGTCGATAAATCGCTCATGCCGCTGATGCAGTCGGCCACGTTCCGTCTGCCTTTGCAACCGATTGCGGAGGCGCGGCTCGATGTGCCCGATGTCGAAGTGCGCGTTCCCATCGAGATGTCGACCGAAAAAACGTTCGAACTGCCCGTGCAGGGGCGCAATTTTCCCGACGATGTGTCGTTGCGTGCTTTCCCTGCCACGGTTACGGTGGTTTGCGCCATCGGTGTGAGCCGTTTCGAGGCCTTGTCGGCCACCGATTTTGCGGCCTACGTCGATTATGCCGACATTCAGAAAAACACGGCCTACAAAGTGCCCGTTACCGTCGTTACCGACAATGCGCACATACGCACCATGCGCTATTCGCCGACCGAAGTGGAATTCCTGCTCGAAAAGTGAACCTTTGTGGGCAAAGCCGCGATTGACAAATTAGTAGCAAGACACAAGTAGCAAGACATAAGACGATTAGAGCAAAGAGTAAAGACAATTTTAGTAGCAAGATATGAGTAGCAAGTCGCAAGATAAAGGTGAGAGGTTATAGATTATAGGTGAGAGGTTATAGGTGAAAGTTGAGAGAACAAAGACATTTTAATTATCTAATTATCCAATTTCCAATTATTTAATTAATTTCAGATTTCAGATTTCAGATTTCAAATTGTCGGTAACCGAAACGCCTTAATTTCAAAAAAATCACTACTCATTACTCACTGCTCACTACTCACTAATTTCACACTTTCACACTGAAAAATGATTATCGGCATCACAGGGGGCATTGGTAGCGGCAAGTCGCTGGTGGCGAGGCTTTTGCGTATGTACGGATTTCGGGTTTACGATTCCGACACGCGTGCCAAATCGCTCTACGACGAAGACGCGGCGTTGCGTGCCGAAATGGTTCGACTGTTTGGCGAGCGCATCTATGCTGCTGGCCGGTTGGATCGGGCGCAGCTCGCTTCGGTTGTTTTTGCCGATGCCAGCAAATTGGCGCAACTCGATGCGCTGGTTCACCCCGCCGTTTTCCGCGATTTTGCCCGTTGGCGTGCGGCACATGCCGAACCGACCGTTTTTGTGGAATCGGCCATATTGCTCCAAACCGATTTCCGTACGCTGGTCGATAGGGTAGTGGTGGTCGATGCGCCGACCGATGTGCGTGTGGCGCGTGCTGTGCAGCGCGATGGTGCCACTGCAGCCGCCGTCGAACGCCGTTGTCGGGCGCAGATGTCGTCGGCCGACATGCGCGCGCAAGCCGATTTTGTCATCGAAAACGACGGCCGGCAGAGCCTTTTGGAGCAAGTCGATGCGTTGGTGCGCACCATTTCCGCCGCACGATGAAAAAATTTCTTCTGAAAATAACGCTTGGGTATTTTGGACTCACCATCGGTCTAGTCGTGTTGCTGCGTTTTGTGCCCGTTTATTTCACGCCGCTGATGCTGTTGCGTGCGGTCGAGGCGCAGCACGAGTCGCGTCCGGTGCATTTCGACAGAACTTGGGTGCCGATAGAGCAGATGTCGCCACAGATTGTGCGTGCGGTTATCGCCTCCGAAGACGACACGTTTTTGCAGCACAACGGCTTTGTGTGGGAGTATATCCGTCAGGCCTACGAGTCGAACAAGCAGGGCGGGCGGTTGCGTGGCGGCAGTTCCATCTCGCAGCAGACGGCCAAAAATGTTTTCACGTTTGGCTCGCGCACCTATTTCCGCAAGGCGGTCGAGTCTTATTTCACCGTTTTGATAGAACTTTTTTGGGGCAAGCGGCGCATACTCGAGGTCTATCTGAATGTGGTCGAGTGGGGCGATGGCATTTATGGCATCGAGTCGGCCGCCAAACGTTATTTCGATGTCTCGGCGTTGCGGTTGTCGGCTCCCCAGTCGGCGTTGTTGGCGGCGGCGTTGCCCAATCCGCGCCGTTATAGCGTTACTCGTCCGGGGCCGTACATGCGTCGTCGTCAGTTGCAAATCCTTTGGATGATGGGCAACCTTCCTGCCACATTGGAATGGTAGGAACGAGGCGTTTTTTTCGTTTTTTTGTGCAATAAATGCCTGACGTTCAGTCAGTTTCGGCTATTCGCGGCCGGCGTGGTCTTCGAAGTAGTAGATGTTGTGATTGCATTTGCTAAACGCGTCCGGGTTGGCATCGTTGCATTTGCAGCCGATGATGGCATCGCTCGCATTGCGCACAAAACCGCAATCGTCGCATAGGTGTCGCACGCACTTGTGTATGATTTTTGCGTTTGGCAATTGTGCCTCGTTTTGTTTGGCAAAAATTGGCCACGCTATTATGGTCGGATTTGCCTGTCCCAAACTATCGACTTCCGTCCCCTCGATGATGAGGTAGGCATACCCCTTTATTTGTGTTTTCTGTATATAAAGGTCATTTACAAGCATCTCGCTCTCTCCCAATGGTTTGATAGTCTGTCCTTTCTTTATTTTCTCGTAAACAATTTTTGCCGATTTTGGGCTGATTTTTGCCACGCAGGTTTCGCTGCCGTGAAAATAGTAATTCTCTTCGATAGCCTTGTTGCTGGCGCACCCCGATAGTATGAGCGCAAGCGAAAAGCAAGCGGCTGCAACTAAAATTGAATTTTGCTTTTTCATAGTGTTTTTTTGAGTATAAGAAAAAATGTTGTTATCTTTGCCACAAAGATAAGGCGGAATTATCTTATTCCCAAAAATAAAAATCTTCAAGTTCGGACTTTTGTTGTTACGTAATTCGTTGAAAATCAACTATTTGTTTTTGCAATAAATGAAAAAAATCTTCAAGACGATTTTTCGCACAAATTTTTTGCTGCTTTTTTTGGCAGTGTTTGTCTCTTGTGGTCGGCAAGTTAAAAACCGCGATTTGCTTGAGGCGGAACGACTGTTATGGCAAAACAGCGACAGCGCGGCGTTGTTGTTGGAGCGGGCGGAGGCGGCACGCTTGAATATGGCCGACGAACATCTGGAAGCTTTATTGCGCTCGTTTTTTCGTTATTGCGGCGATAAGCCTGTTGCCATTGAGCGGCTTTCGTCATCGTTAGCGTTTTTCGAAAAGGAGGAGGCGTGGGGGCGCGTTGGACTTGGTTATTATGTACTTGGCGCAGAGTTGGTCAGAGTGGCGCAAAACGATTCGGCAATCGTCGCTTTGAAGCGTGCCGAAAGGGCGTTGCAGCAAGCCGACACGGTTGCCGACATGCTTTGGGGACAACTCTATTATGCCGATGGAACCGTGTTCGAACAGGACGGCATACGCGAAGTGGCTTTGGCGTATTATCGAAAGGCGTTGCCCTATTTTCGGCGGTGCAATACACTTTATGCTATAAGCACTCTCTGTGCGATGGGGCGTGTGGCCACGGACAGGCCTGCCCGTTATTTCCAGCAGGCTTTGGAACTGACCGACAGCGTGAGCGGTCAGCACAATTTGTACGCCCTTGTGGCTGGAAACATTGCAAGCGATGCGCAACAGGTGCCCTATTCGGACTTGACAATCGATTTTTATAGAAAACTTGCGCCGAAATTTCCGTACTACAATGTTTTGTTGGCAGAGGCGTTTCTTGGCAGAAACGAATTGGATTCGTGCAAACACTATATCGACCTGCTTGCGCTTGCTGGCGTGCAGGATTACAAAATCAGTTTTCAACAGGCGTTGTATTTGAATCGTAGAGGGCAGAGTAGCGATGCGTTTGCTGCGCTTTGCTGCGCTTTGCTGCGCTTATGCGCAGTTGGAACGGCAGCAGTACAACAAAAATCGCTTGGAAACGTATAGGCTTTTGCGCCGCTTCGACGTGAATGAGGAGCGCGAAAAGAGCCAATTTTTGACGCGGCAATTTGCTGGTCAGCGTGCTGTTTTGCTTGCGGCATTGTCTGTCGTGTTGTTTGTGCTTTCGGTGGTTGTCGGGCTTTGTGTCGTTTTTGTACAGAAAAATAGGGCGCAGCGACGGCGGATTATTGCCGAGCAGGAAAAGGAGTTGAATCTGCTGCGTTTCAGGATAGAATGTACGATAAAAATGAATGTCGATACGAATCTGGGCAAATATACGCTAGCGCAACTGCCCGCTAACATTCGCGATATCGTGAACCAAACGACTTATTGCGGCATGCGCTGGAAAGTGTTGCACGACGAGTTGTCGGCGGCTTATGGCCGTTTTTTTGCCATGTTACGCAAAAATTATCCCAATTTGACCGACAAAGATATCTTGATAGCCTGTTTGTTGGGGCTCGATTTCAAAAATCGCGAGATAATCCTGCTACTTTGGATGAACGAAAACACGTTTTACCGCAGACGCGACCTGCTGAAGGAACGCATGAACCTGCCCCGTTCGCAGGCGTTGAACGAGAAATGCCAAGAGATGATGTCGGCCGCGTTCAGTTGGCTGCGAAAGCGGTGATGCGGCCGGCGTTTTGCAGTTTTTCGAGTTCGGCGAAGAATTCGTCGTTGGCGCAGATGCGGCATTTGCGTGCCGAGAGCCGCGCATCGAAATTGGTGTCGTCGTCGTGTATGGTGAAACCGAGTTCTACCGTGCCGGGCGCGCTGTCGAATAGCGATGTGAGTTCCGTTGTGGTGAGTTTGTCGATTTTCGACAGCGGCAGCGTGATGTTCACCTTGCGTATGAGTTTGTCGTGCACGTCTTCCAAAAGTTCGATGCTCGAAACCTTTATCTCCCACACAACTGGCGTTTGATCGTTGGGTTTCGCCCATTTGTTGGTGCGCTCTTGTACGGCGCCACGCACCAGCACGAAGAGGTCTTTTTTCATGTATTTGCCGAAATTCACATAGTCGTCGCCAAACAGCGCAAACTCGTTGATGCCCGAATAGTCTTCGATGGTCATCACGCCGTAGGGTTTGTTGTTGCGGGTGGTGCCTTCGCGCGTGCCGACCACGATGCCGCCGACGGTGAAGTTGGTGTTGCGTTTTTCGGCCAGCAGGGTGCCCAAGTCGGTCATCTGGTGCGAGCAGCCGTAGCAAATGGCCGTTTTGTAGCGGTCGAGCGGGTGTGCCGATATGTAGATGCCCACCAACTCTTTCTCTTTGTTCAGGCGGTCGAACGGAGTCCAAGGTGCGGCTTGCGGAATGGCGGGTTTGGCTATTTCCACGGCATCGAGACCGCCGAAGAGCGAGTTTTGGTTGGCGGCTTGGTCTTGCTGATAGCGGTTGCCGTAGGTAACGAGCGAGTCGATGAAGAGTTCGTTTTTGGTGTTTGTGGCGAAGAATTGTTCGCGCGTGATGTCGCCCAAGGCATCGAAACAGCCCGCCAGCGCCATGCTTTCGATGGCTTTGCGGTTGCACGACGACAGGTTCACGCGTTCCACGAAATCGAACACGCTGCGGTATGCGCCGTGGGCGTTGCGCTCTTTGACAATGGCTTCGACGGCACTTTCGCCTACGCCTTTGATGCCGCCAAGTCCGAAGCGGATCACGCCCTCTTTGTTCACGGTGAAGTGCATTTCCGATTCGTTCACGTCGGGGCCTTTCACGGTCAGGCGCATGTTTTTGCATTCGTCCATCAGTTTGGTAACCTCTTTGATGTCGTCCTTGCTGATGGTGAGGTTGGCAGCCATAAATTCGGCGGGGAAATTGGCTTTCAGGTAGGCTGTTTGGTAGGCCAGCCAAGCGTAGCAGGTCGAGTGCGACTTGTTGAAGGCATATTCGGCGAATTTGAGCCACGTTTCCCAGATTTTGTTCAGAATCGAGGCTTTGTAGCCGTTTTTCTTGCCGCCTTCGATGAATTTCGGGTAGAGTTCGTCCAGCAAAGCGGCGATTTTTTTGCCCATCGCCTTGCGCAGTTGGTCGCTCTGGCCGCGTGTGAAGCCCGCTATCTCGCGCGATAGCAGCATGACCTGCTCCTGATAGACGGTAACGCCGTAGGTGTCTTTCAGATATTTTTCCATGCAGGGCAGGTCGTAGGTGATGGGCTCTTTGCCCTGTTTGCGCGCGATGAACGACGGAATGTTTTCGATTGGTCCTGGGCGGTAGAGCGCATTCATGGCTATCAGGTCGGTGATGACCGTCGGGCGCAGTTCCTTCATGTATTTTTGCATGCCGGCCGATTCGAATTGGAACACGGCGATGGTGCGTCCCTCTTGGAAGAGTTTGTAGGTGGCGGCGTCGTCGAGCGGAATGTGGTCGATGTCGATCTCTTGGCCTTGCGATTTTCTGATGTTGTTCAGTGTCTCTTTGATGATGGTGAGCGTTTGCAGACCGAGAAAGTCCATCTTGATGAGCCCGACCGATTCGATGACGTGTCCGTCGTATTCGGTTACGACGATGTCCTTTTTCAGGTTTTTGTCGTAAACGGTGGCCAGCGGCGCGAAGTTTGTCAGGTCGTCGGCACCGATGATGACGCCGCACGCATGCACACCGATTTGGCGAATGGTGTCTTCCAGCTCGCCGGCCGTGGTGAGCATCGAACTGATGGTTTGGTCGTTGCCGTGGAGGCGGCTGCGCAGTTCGTCGATGTATTTGTAGCAATTGTTGAGTGTCGGCTTGGGTATCTTTTTTATCTTTTTGGCATCTTTCAGTTGTCCGAATGTTTTTCCGGTTTCGGGGTCGCGTACGTCGTCGAGTTTGTCGGGAATGTAGCCTTTGATTTCGGCCACGGTGGAGAGCGGAATGCTTTTCACGCGGCTCACGTCGGCGATGGCCGATTTGGCAGCCATAGTGCCGTAGGTGATGATGCGCGCCACTTGCGACACGCCGTATTTCCGTGTTACCCAGTCGATGATTTTGCCGGTGTCTTCGAAATCGACATCGATATCGGGCAGCGATATGCGGTCGGGATTCAGGAAACGTTCGAACAGTAGGTCGTATTTTAGCGGGTCTACATCGGTGATTTTCAGGCAGTAGGCCACAACCGAGCCTGCCGCCGAGCCACGTCCTGGGCCGACGAACATGCCGAGTTCTTCGCGGGCGGCGCGTATGTAGTCGCGCACGATGAGGAAGTAGCCAGGGAAGCCCATCGTCTTCATGATGTGCAGTTCGAATGTGATGCGTTCCACCTGCTCGTCGGTTAGGGTTTCGCCGTAGCGTTGGTGCGCGCCTTCCCAAGCGAGTTTGGCCAAGTAGTCGGCCTCGAATTTGATGCGGTAGAGTTTGTCGTAGCCGCCGAGTTTGCGTATTTTTTCTTCGGCTTTTTCTTGCGACATCACCACTTCGCCTTTTTCGTTGCGTGTAAATTCGTCGAAAAGGTCTTGTTCGGTGTATTTTTGCCGATATTCCTCTTCGGAACCAAAGTCGGCTGGTATGTCGAATTTCGGCATGATGGGGTCGGCATCGATGCTGTAGGTCTCTATTTTGTCGACGATTTCCTGCGTATTTTCGAGTGCTTCGGGCAGGTCGCTGAATATGGCGGCCATCTCTTCGGGCGTTTTCAGCCACTCCTGTTTGGTGTAGTGCATGCGGTGCGTTTCGCTCACTAGCGTGTTGGTCGATACGCAGATGAGGTGGTCGTGCGCGTCGGCGTGCTCCTCTTCCACGAAGTGCGCGTCGTTGGTGCAGATGATTTTTGTGCCGGTTTTTCGTGCCAATTCTATCAGCACGGGATTCACCTCTTTTTGCCGCAGATACACGTTTTGGTCGCCGCCGAGTTTGTCGGTTTTGTGGCGTTGCAGTTCGATGTAATAGTCGTCGCCGAACACCGATTTGAACCAGCGTATCGATGCTTCGGCCTCGTCGATTTTGCCTTGCATGATGAGTTGTGGCAGTTCGCCGCCCAAGCAGGCCGACGACACGATGAGTCCCTCGTGGTACTGTGCCAGCAACTCTTTGTCGATGCGCGGCCGGCCGTATTTGCCGTCGATGAAGGCTTGGCTCACAATTTTGCACAGGTTGTGGTAGCCCACTTTGTTTTTGGCCAGTACGATGAGGTGCCAGCCGCTGTAATCGATGATCTGTTCTTTGCCGTTGGCATCGATTTGCTTCAGCGTGGCATCTTTCAGCAGGCGGCTGCGGCGGGCGCAGTAGGCTTCCACGCCCACGATGGGTTTGAATGGCACGAAATCGGCCATTTTTTGTTCGAGTTTGGGCAGTTCGGCTTCGAGTTTGGGCAGTTCGGCTTCGGCTTTGTGCGCATCGGCGAGTGTTTGGTTCAGTTTGTCGATGTCGAATGCGTCGGTGCAGACTTTCAGTTCGGCTTCGAGTTTTGGGATTTGCTCTATCTGCTCTTTGGCGCGCTTGATGTTGTCTTTGCATTCGTTCAGTTTCTTTTTGGGCGCGCTGTTCACCTTTTTGCTGTAGTCGAGCAGTTCTTTGATGCCGAACATGTTGCCGTGGTCGGTCAAGGCCATGGCGTGCATGCCGGTGCGCATACATTTGTCGACCAAATCGGGTACTTTCGACATGCCGTCGAGAATGGAGTAGTGCGAGTGTACGTGTAGGTGCGTGAAGTTCATGGAGCAAATCTCTTTTTGTATGGCAAATGTTTGAAAATCAGCGTGTGCCGACCGCTTTTGCGTGTGCGCGCTTGGATTGTAAAGGTAACAGATTTTTTGCTGTCGGCGAAAATTTGGCGCAAAAAGTTACTAACAGAGGCGCATTTTTTGTTCGGAGCGCGTACGAAAAAGGCTTGCCGCAACCGGCAAGCCCTTTCCGTGATCTGCCTGGGGCTCGAACCCAGGACCCCCACATTAAAAGTGTGATGCTCTACCAACTGAGCTAGCAAATCAACGTATCCAACTTTTTATAACCCTCCCCTATAAGGGACTGCAAAAGTACTATTTTTTTTTGATTGCACCAAATTTTCGGGCAAAAAGTTGTTATCCGCTGGGCAAATGCGTCAATCGGTGAAAAATTCCTTTATCAGTTCACAAATTTTTGCTACATCTTCCTCGCTCAGGTCGTAGTACATCGGCAGGCGAACCAAGCAATCGGCGTAGCGGTCGC
>CAVKQB010000007.1:0-60231 GCA_963658575.1 Leyella stercorea
AACCCCCTCCGTCGCTGCGCTCCTCGTCCCCCTATCCTCGCTGCGCTCGGCAGAGGGACAGAATTGAATCATTGAATCACTGAATGATTGAATTATCAATCCGTAAATTAGGATAAAACCCCTCCGCTTCGCTCGTCCCCTTGAAAAGGGGACAGGCACGCGCCCAACAACGCCGCTTAATTCTTAATTCATGGTTCAAGACAACTTTAGAGGATTTTTTCTAAAGTTTTTTAGTAGCATTTTGTATAGATTTTTGTCTCTGTTATTGTATCTAAATTCGCACTCTTTTAGGTGCGTGTAAAATGTGTTTTTATTGAGCCCTCTGAACTTGCAAAGTCGGCTTTTGCACAGCCCCCAAAAGTTCTCGATTGTGTTCGTGTGTATGTTGTTTTCTTTTGCAAATTCGTTGTCGCTATGGCATACTTTCAGCACGTTTTTGTAACCAAAATTCGGGAGCGATTCGTATGTTTTGAACCCGTCGGTATAGATGGTCGATTGTGGGTCGATATGGCGTTGAATAAGTGGCATTAACGCCCTTGTAGAGCAGGTTTCGACCACATAGGTCGACACGGTTCCTGCGCGTTTCATGATGCCAAAAACAATCGTTTTTCCATGCGCCCCACGCCCTCTTATGCCTCTGATTCGGCGTGCGCCAAAATAACTTTCGTCCAGTTCAAATTCGCCCGACGAGAGGGGCTGTTTTTCTTCACAAATTTCCACTATGCGCTGCCTGATGGCGGCGTAAATTTTGTTGATGCTTTGGCGTGAAACGCCAGTCATTTTTGCCGTCTTTTTAGCCTCGATATCGAGGCTAAAAAGACGCACTATTTGCCTAAATTTTCGCTCTGTCAAGTGCGAACCGTAAAAATACCTGTTATTCATCTCTGTATCAATTAGTTACAGAGATAAATTTATGTTTTTTTTAATTTCTCAAAAAGTGCCGCACTTTTTTTTCGTCATAACAAACTATATATCAATCAGTTACAAAGATTTTTTCGCTCTAAAGTTGTCTTGAACCTAATTCATAATTCTAAATTCTTAATTGGTTTCAGAGTCCTTCGGGCAGGTTGGTGTGCAGTGTTTTGTGTTCGTGGTCGATGTCGACGATAAACTCTTCGCACACAGGCATCAGGCGGTCGCCGATGGCAAAGAGCGCGTTGGCGGTGCTGTCGTCCACGGCATCGATGGTGCCGATTTTGCCCAAGCGTTGGTCTATCACTTCGAACCCCACGAAGTAGTCGAGCGTGAGCCGCTCGTTGTCGGCCGCAAGCGACTTGTCGATGTAGATGGTTTTGTTGCAGAGTTTGCGCGCATCGGTTTCGCTATTGATGTCGAAGAATTTGACGAGTTTGTTCGAGGCGTTTTTGTTGCGCACCGTTTCGATGAAAAACGGCACGAATATGCCGTCGATGTCGAACACCAAGTAGCGGCACCGCTCCCAATCGAGGTCGAAATCGACGGTGCAAACCACTTCGCCGCCCACGCCGTGCGTCTTGCCCGTTGCGCCAGCCTCCAAAAGTTCTGCTGCGGTTATCATTTTTTGGCGGCTTTTTTTGGCGGCTCTTGCGGCAACACAAACTCCTGTTTGCCGCGCTTGAGTGCCCGCACGATGAGCCAAACGCCCAAAATGACGAACGGCACGCTCAACCATTGCCCCATGTTGAAGGTCATTTCGGCTTCGAATGCCGACTGGTCGTTTTTGATGAGTTCGATGAATTGCCGCGCAACGAATATGCCCGTGAATCCCACGCCCGACAGCAGGCCGTAGTATTTGCCGCCCTCTTTGCACCAATAGAGCCAAATGAGCAGCACCGACACGATGAGATAGGCCAACGCCTCGTACAGTTGCGTGGGGTGGCATGGCAGCCACTCTTCGGGCGGGCAGCAGAGTTGCAGCGAAGCGCACGCCACAAAGTCGTTCACCGTGCCACAAAATTGCTCTTGTCCGCGCAGGAACACAAAACCCCACGGCAGGTCGGTAGGCGTGCCGTAAATCTCGGAGTTCATCAGGTTGCCGAGGCGTATCATACAAGCCACCGGCGCACAACCGATAAACAGGCGGTCGCCCAGCCACCACATTTTCTGTTTGGTCAGATATTTCGATAGCAGCCAGCAACAAAGCACTATGGCTATGGCGCCGCCATGGCTCGCCAAACCGCCGTGCCACACCATCGGTATCTCGGCAAGATGCTCGCGGTAGTAGTCCCAATCGTAAAAAAACACATGACCGAGGCGCGCGCCCACAATCACCGCCACCACCATCCAGATGAACACCTTGTCGAGCCACGACTCTGGGGCCCCGTCGTGTTTGAAGGTCTTGCCTATAAGCGTGATGCCCAAAAAGAACCCTGCGGCATACAAAAGCCCGTACCAGCGCACAGACAACGCACCTATCGAAAAAACTATGGGATCGGCGTCCCAAATAATGCTCAAAAACATATTCAATCCTTAAAATTAACGCTGCAAAAATACACAAATTATTCCACATTTCCCTACCCACGCTCAAGCCGCCCGCCCATCGCGATACACAGCAAAACGCAAACACCTGAAACACAGCAACTTAATGCAAGCCGATGTAACATTTTGGAGCAAATTTATATACGATTGAAAAAAAAGTAGTACTTTTGCCGCGGTTTTCTGTACGAAACCATTTTGAACCAAATTATCAACTAAAATTTTGCACTATGGCAGAAGTAGAAGAAAAAGTAAAAGAGATAATCGCTGAAAAACTCGGCAAAAACATCTCGGAAGTTACCGACAATGCCAGTTTCACCGCCGACCTTGGCGCCGACTCGCTCGACACAGTAGAACTGATTATGGAGTTTGAAAAGGAATTCAACATCCAAATCCCCGAAGAAGCCGCCGAAAAAATCGCTACAGTAGGCGATGCCATCGAGCAAATCAAGGCTACTATCGCATAATAGCGCACCTTTACACCATTTTTTATGGAACTAAAACGAGTTGTGGTAACAGGTCTTGGTGCCGTAACTCCGCTCGGAAATACTGTCCCCGAATTGTGGGATAGTATTGTCTGTGGACGTAGCGGTGCCGCACCAATCACGCTGTTCGACCCCGAAAAATTCAAAGTACATTTCGCCTGCGAAGTGAAAAACTTCGACCCTACACAGTTCATCGACCGCAAAGAGGCGCGCAAGATGGACCGCTACGAGCAGTTTGCCATGATTGCAGCCGACCAAGCCATCGCCGACTGCGGCATCGACTTGCAACAGGCCGACCGTGAACGCATCGGAGTCATTCTGGGCGTGGGCATCGGCGGGCTCAAATCGTACGAAGACGAAATGCTCGACTACGCCAAAGTGCGCGAGACCATCGGGCCACGCTTCAATCCGTTTTTGCTGACCAAACTGATACCCAACATGGCCGCTGGGTTCATCTCTATCAAATACGGGCTGCGCGGACCAAACTTCACAACCACGGCCGCATGCGCCTCATCGAACCTCGCACTGGCCGAAGCCTCGAACTACATTCGCCTGAACAAAGCCGACATGATTGTCGTGGGCGGTGCCGAATCGGTCATCACCGAATCGTGCATCGGTGCATTCAGTTCCATGCACGCACTCTCGACTCGCAACGACTCGCCAGCCACCGCCTCACGGCCGTTCAGCCATAGCCGCGACGGATTCGTGCTGGGCGAAGGCGGAGCCATGCTCATACTCGAAGAGTACGAACACGCCGTGGCACGCGGCGCAAAAATCTATGCCGAAGTGGCGGGCTACGGACTCAGTGCCGATGCCTACCACATGACCGCCCCCGACCCCGAAGGACACGGAGCGGCACTCGTCATGCGCAACGCCATCGACGACGCTGGCCTCACCATCGACGACATCGACTACATCAACCTGCACGGCACATCGACACCGCTCGGCGACGTGGCCGAAATGCGCGCCGTGAAACAACTCTTCGGCCAACACGCCTACAAACTCAACATGAGCGCCACCAAATCGATGACCGGACACCTGCTTGGCGGAGCCGGCGCCATCGAAGCGGTTATCAGCATTCTGGCACTGAAACACGGCATCGTACCGCCCACCATCAATTTCGACGAAAACGACAAAGATCCCGACGTGGACTACGATTTGAACTTCACCTTCAACACCGCACAAAAACGCAAATTGCGCACCGCCCTCTCGAACACCTTCGGATTCGGCGGACACAACGCCGCCATTCTGTTCAAAACAGTGTGAAAAGTTAGTTAGTAGTGAGCAGTGAGTAGCGAGTAGTGATGCGGCAAGCCGCAATTCAGATTTCAAATTGAATGATTCAGTAATTCAATAATTCAATGATTTAATTTGTAGGGACGCACTGCGTGCGCAATTTCAGATTGCGGAGTCAATTTTTCATTGTCCATTCGCTACGCGCATTTTTCCTTCGCTCGGCATTGCCCAAACGAGTTTGGCACTGCCCTCGCTTAACGGAAAAATTGTCAATTAAAAACACTCCTAACTCCTCACTGCTCATTACTAACTTCTCACTACTAACTAAAAAATGTCTCCTCGCCAACCACTTGCACACTTTTTTGCGCCCGACTGCATCGAAGCGGGCTGCGACGAAGCGGGACGCGGTTGCTTGGCGGGACCCGTATTCGCAGCCGCCGTCATCTTGCCTGCCGACTTCGAAAATCCGCTACTCAACGACAGCAAACAACTCACCGAACGGCAACGCGAAACACTTCGCCCAATCATCGAACGCGAGGCAGTGGCGTGGGCTGTAGCGCAAGTTTCGCCCCACGAGATAGACGAGATTAACATCTTGAACGCCAGCATTTTGGCTATGCACCGCGCCATCGATGCGTTGCATGTGCGCCCCGAACATATCATCGTCGATGGCAACCGCTTCAAACCCTACCGCGACATTCCGCACCACACCATCGTCAAGGGCGACGGCAAATATCTGTCGATTGCCGCAGCATCGGTCTTGGCCAAAACGCACCGCGACGAATACATGTGCCGCTTGGATGCCGATTTCCCGTACTACGGCTGGCGCGCCAACAAAGGCTATCCCACCGCCGCACACCGCGCCGCCATCGCCCAATACGGCACCACGCCGCACCACCGGCTCACCTTTCAACTGCTCGACACACAACTGAAATTGGCACTCTGAACCGCTACGTTCGTCGTCCGTTTTGCGCCGTTCACTCTTTTTTTGTCGATTTATTGCCTGAAATTCAAGAAAAAACACTATTTTTGCAACAATTTTTGAAGCATTTGGGCGTTCTATCAACGTGGAATTGTATGTGTCTATGCTCAAAAACAAACGCAAAACGTTGGTGTGTGCGCTGCTTGGCGTGGCTTCGATAGCCGTGGCGCAACGCAATCCCGACCTTGTCAAATACTACTTGGAATTTGGCATCAACGGCGGCGGCGCGTTCTACTTGGGCGATGTCAATTCAATGCCATTCGCCAACATGGGACCATCGTTTGGCGCATTTGGCAAGTACAAATTCACGGGGCATCACGAACTCGGGCTCGAAGTGAACGGCGGTTGGACTGGCATCGAGCGGGTGGAAGGAAAAACACGCACCACCGATTTCGTAGATGTGAGCGTGCTCTATACGTTCAACTTTTGGAACTACGGCGCACGCAAGTACGAAGAGAATGCCTCGAACATAACGCCCTACGTATTCGCAGGGCTCGGTGTAACAACCTACGACTTGGCACACACGCGCATGACGGCCAGTTTCCCGTTCGGCTTGGGAGTGAAAGTGAAGTTCGGACACCGCTGGAACGTGGGCGTGGCGTGGACAATGCACAAACTGTTTGCCGACAATTTCGACGGAGTCGACGACCCATACCGCCTGAACAAGGGGCTGTTCAGCAACCGCGACTGGCTGTCGAACGTGGGGCTATACCTGTCGTGCGACTTTTTGCAAATATGCGCGCCATGCCGCAAAATTGAAAAGATAAAATCGAAACGATAAACTGTGGAATCGTACAAACAGCACATCGACAAGGCAAAAATGCCCACACACATCGCCATCATCATGGACGGCAACGGGCGTTGGGCGCAAGAGCGCGGCTACAACCGACTGATAGGCCACCAAAACGGCGTAGAGTCGGTACGCAAAGTAACCGAAGCCGCCGTCGAAATCGGACTCAAATACCTGACACTCTACACGTTCAGCACCGAAAACTGGAACCGTCCGCAAGCCGAAATCGATGCGCTGATGGAACTTTTGGTCGAAAACATCGTGAAAGAGACGCCCACGTTCCACAAAAAAAACGTGCGCCTGCAAGCCATCGGCGACCTGAACCGTATGCCCGAACGCGTGGTGGCGCGCCTGCGTGGCTGCATGGCCGAAACCGCCTCGAACACAGGACTGACACTCGTTTTGGCACTCAGTTACTCGGCGCGCTGGGAACTGACCGATGCCGCCCGCAAAATAGCGCAACAAGTGGCCGACGGCGCACTCCGTCCCGACGAGATAACCGAAGCCACCGTGGCACAAAACCTCAACACGGCCAACCTGCCCGACCCCGACCTGCTCATACGCACCAGCGGCGAAGTGCGCATCAGCAATTTTCTGCTCTGGCAGATAGCCTACAGCGAACTCTATTTTACACCAACACATTGGCCTGACTTCCGCCAAGAGGAGTTCTACAAAGCCATAGTCGATTATCAACACCGCGAACGTCGCTTCGGCAAAACAAGCGAACAAGTGGCACACGAATAGATGCATAAACGTTTGACAACATACGGCTTCGCACTGCTATCGATACTGCTATCGACACCGCTGATTGCGCAAGAAACCGACAGCACACTCGTCGTTGCGCCCGACACACTCACACTGGCCGTGCGCGACACGCTGGCCGCCACGCCCGACTCGGTAATGCCCGCCACCCTGCCCGTCATCGACTACACGCTGTCGCCACAAGAATACACCATCGCCGACATTCGCGTGAGCGGTGCCGAAACCTACGAAGATTTTGTCATCATCGGCTTTTCGGGCTTGACCAAAGGGCAAAAAATCAAAATCCCCGGTGCAGACATCACCAGTGCCATCAAGCGATTTTGGAAACAGGGCTATTTTTCGGACGTCAAAATTTTGGCCAACAAAATCGAAGGCGACCAAATCTGGCTCGAAATCGCGCTAAAACAACGGCCACGCATATCGCGCGTGAACTACTACGGACTGAAAAAATCGGAAGAAGAGGACATCACGCCCAAAGTCGGCCTGACGCGCGGCAGCCAAGTAACACCCGACCTCCTCGACCGCGCCAAAATAGCCATACAAAAAGCTATTGCCGCCAAAGGCTACCACAATGCGGCGGTGGTCATCTACCAAAAACCCGACCCCACGCAACCTGGCTCGGTAACACTCGACATCAATGTCGATAAAAAATCGAAAGTGCGCGTACACGAAATCTATGTCGAAGGCAATAAGGCTCTGTCGCTCAACAAGATAGACTTGGCGATGAAAAAAACCAACCGCCCGAAAAACATACTCACGATGTTTCGCAGCAAAAAATTCATCGCCTCCGAATTTGAGAACGACAAGAAACTGCTCATCGCCAAATACAACGAGATAGGCTACCGCGATGCCGTGATAACCTACGACAGTGTCGCCAAATACGACGAAAACCATGTCGATGTTTACCTCACCATCGACGAAGGCAAAAAATACTACTTCCGCAACATCACTTGGGCGGGCAACACCGTCTATCCGAGCGACTACCTGAGCCGTGTGCTGAACATCAACCGAGGCGACGTGTACAACCTGAAGCAGCTGAACAAACGCCTGAGCGAGGACGACGATGCCGTGTCGAAACTCTATCAGGACAATGGCTACCTGTTCTTCAACCTCGACCCCGTGGAGATAAACATCGAAGGCGACAGCATCGACTACGAAATGCGCATCTACGAGGGCAAACAGGCCACCATCAACAACATCACCATCAAAGGCAACACGCGCTTGTACGAGCATGTCATTCGCCGCGAACTCCGCATCAAACCGGGCAACCTCTACAGCCAATCCGACTTGGTGCGCACACTGCGCGAATTGGCGCAAATGAAACAGTTCGACGAAGAAAAACTCTTCTCCGGAGTCGATATACAACCCAATCCCGAAGACGGCACCGTGGATATCGGTCTGAATTTGGAGACCAAATCGAGCGACCAAATCGAATTTTCAGCGGGCTACGGACAGTCGGGTGTGGTGCTGTCGCTCGCACTCAAATTCACCAACTTCGCCATACAAAACCTGTTCAAAAAAGAGATGTACCGCATTCTGCCGCAAGGCGAAGGGCAAACATTGAGCCTGCGCGCCCAAACCAACGGTGTCTATTACCAAAACTACGGCATCTCGTTCTACGAACCATGGCTCGGCGGCAAACGCCCCAACTCGCTCTCGGTGAGCCTCTACTACTCCATACAGACAGGCTACAGCAAACGTTTCGCACAGAACTACAGCAACTACATCAACAACTATTACAGCAACTACTACAGCAGTTACGGCTCGAACTACTACAACAATTACTATTCGGGCGCATCGGAATACGACCGCAACGTCTACTTGCGCACACTGGGCGTATCGGTGGGCATCGGCACGCGCCTGAATTGGCCTGACGACTACTTCAGCCTCTATACCGAACTCTCGTACCAACGCTACCACCTGAAGGATTGGTCGTACTCCTATCTGTTTGCCGGCCTTACCAACGCCGTGTCGAACAATTTGGCCATCAGCATCACATGGTCGCGCAACTCCATATTCAACCCCATCTACACACGGCGCGGCTCGTCGTTCGCACTGTCGGTCAAAGCCACATTCCCCTACTCGCTGGTCGATGGCAAAGACTACAGCACCATTCCGCTCGAAGAGCAGGTGCGATTGCTCGAATATCACAAGTGGAAATTCACCGCCAAAATGTTCACGCCGCTCACCCACGACGAGAAATTGGTGCTGATGACGCGCGCCGAATACGGATTTTTGGGCTATTACAACAAAAACAAACGGTCGCCGTTCGAAAAATTCACGCTCGGCGGCGATGGCATGTCGGGCTATACCACGGCCGGCACCGAAACAATAGGCTTGCGCGGCTACGAAAACCTATCGCTCACACCAAGCGACGAACACGGCTACTACAACGGCAACCTCTACACGCGCCTCACCATGGAACTGCGCTACCCCATACTGCTCAAAGGACAAACCAACATTTGGGCGTTGGCATTCGTGGAGGCGGGCAACTGCTGGAGCGATTTCAAAAGTTTCAACCCATTCGACCTGAAACGCTCGGCTGGCGTAGGCGTGCGCGTGTTCCTGCCCATGTTTGGCCTGCTCGGTGTCGATTGGGGCTGGGGCTTCGACGACTCGCAATACGGCGGCAGCCAATTCCACTTCGTACTCGGACAAGAGTTTTAACCGCCACGCCATTAGACCATTAAACAGTCGGTTGGCATAAAATTTGTACTGCATTAACCAAAAAATCAGAAATACAAAAACATACAACTATGAAAAAACTTGCCTTGACACTCGCAGTAGCCTTTGCGGCAGTAGTCGCCACAAGCGCGCAAAAATTTGCTTTGGTCGATATGGACTACATTCTGAAAGCCATTCCGGCCTACGAAACCGCCAACGAACAACTCGACCAACTCTCGAAAAAATGGCAAAAAGAGGTCGAAGCCAAAATCAGCGAAACACAAGCACTCTACAAAAACTACCAAACCGAACTCGTGTTCCTCTCCGACGAGATGAAAGCCCAACGCGAAGCCGAAGTGGTAGCCAAAGAGAAAGAAGCCAACGAACTGAAACGCAAATACTTCGGTGTCGATGGCGAACTCTACAAAAAACGCGAAAGCCTGATGAAACCGATACACGAAGAGATTTTCACCGCCGTGCAAGCCGTTGCCACCGAAAAAGGCTACCAACTCATCATCGACAAATCGTCGGATATGAGCCTTGTTTTCGCTGCCCCAAAAATCGACGTGAGCGACGAAGTACTCGAAAAACTTGGCTATTCCAAATAAATCGCTAACTTTGCACCCCGAAAAAACACGATTGTTCAACCAAACCAAACACCAATACACGTATGAAAAAAATTGCATTGCTCTTCGCTGCCATATTGCCTTTGGCAGTCGCCGCACAAGAAATTAAAATCGGCTACATCAACACCAACGAAGTGATGATGCTGATGCCCGAAATCAGCGACATCGAAAAACAGATGGCCGACTTCGCCGAACAAAACCGCAAATATCTGCAGGACATGCAGACCGAAATTCAGACCAAGGTCAAGGCCTACGAGGCCGAAAAAGCCACGCTCTCCGAATCGATACGCACCCTGCGCGAAGAGGAACTCTACAGCATGCAAGAACGCCTGCAAACCACCTACCAAACCTTGCAGCAAGAGGCACAAACCAAGCAACAGACACTGCTCAAACCTGTTCAGGAAAAACTGCTGAAAGCCATCGAAACCGTGGGGCAGAAAAACAACTTTTTCCTCATCTTCGAAACGGAATCGGGCTTGCTCTACAAGTCGCCAAAAGCCGTCGATGCCACGCCGCTGGTGAAAAAAGAACTCGGAATACTCTGATCGTTGCCACACAACGACACACAAGCAAAAGGCTGCCTCGGTGGGTGGCCTTCTGTGTTTTTTTGAGAGCACATGCCGATTATCCCGAAAAAATATCGTAAATTTGCGTTTACTATGAAACGAACAATTGCCTTATCCATTTTGTCGCTGCTTGTGTGCGCCATCGCCATGGCGCAGGACACGCTGCGCATCGGCTACATCGATTTCGAGCGCACGCTGAGCGAAATGGACGGCTACGCCGACGCACAAAAGCAGTGGAACGAACTCGCCCAAAACTACGCCGCCGAATATGCACGCATGGAGGCCGAATACAACGGCAAAGTGAAAGAATACGTGCTGACCGCCAAAACGTTGAGCGAACCCATAAAACTGGCGCGGCAAGCCGAAATAACCGAATGCGAAGACCGCATGGACCTGTTCCGGCAGCGTTACACCGCCGACCTCGAGCGGCAGCGCACGGCACTCTTCGAACCGCTGCGCACCAACCTGAAGGCAGCCATCGGTCAGGTGGCAAAAACGCTGGGCATAACGCTGGTGCTCGACAGCCAAACGCCGCTCTACACCGCTGCGCCGTGCATAGACCTGACCGCCGACGTGAAACAACACCTCAAAAACGCCGCCGAATGAAAATTGGCGTGTTCGACAGCGGTTTCGGAGGCTTGACGATTTTGGAAAAAATTCGTCGCCGTTTGCCGCAATACGACTACATCTTTTTGGGCGACAACGCACGCACACCCTACGGCACACGCTCGTTCGAAACCGTGTATGCCTACACGCTGCAATGCGTCGAAAAACTGTTCGCCTTGGACTGCCAATTGGTCATTTTGGCGTGCAACACGGCTTCGGCCAAAGCGTTGCGCAGCATACAGCAAAACGACCTGCCGCAGTTGGCTCCCGAGCGGCGCGTGCTGGGCGTTATCCGCCCGACCGTAGAAGCCGTGGGGCGCATGACCCAATCGCGCGTGGTGGGGCTTGTGGCTACCGAAGGCACCGTGCGCTCGAACTCGTATCCGCTCGAGATAGCCAAACTTTTCCCCGACATCACCGTGGTGAGCGAAGCCTGCCCCATGTGGGTGCCGCTCATCGAAAACGGCGAACATACGGGCGATGGCGCAGACTTTTTCGTGCGCAAATACCTCGACGAACTCTTTGCCAAGCAGGCGCACATCGACACGCTGATACTCGGCTGCACGCACTATCCGCTGATGCTCGACAAAATCGCGCGCTACACGCCGTCGGGCGTGCGCATCGTTACGCAGGGCGACATCGTGGCCGAAAGCCTTGCCGACTACCTGCGCCGCCACCCCGAATTGGCCGAAAAATGCTCGCAAGGCGGCACAGTGCGCTATCTGACCACCGAATCGGCCGAAAAATTCCAAACATCGGCAACACTGTTCTTGCGCGAACACGTCGCCGCCGAAAAAATTTTGGTAAATTGAACATTTGAAGATGGATTCATTCAATCGCCCGAACTAATAAACTTTCGCACTTTAACACTTTCAAACCAATCGCTATGGAACTGAACCTCGAACGTCCGCTCGTTTTCATCGATTTAGAAACGACGGGAACCAACGCCATCAAAGACCGCATTGTAGAAATTTCGTATCTGAAAGTCTTTCCCGACGGTCATCGAGAGAGCAAAAACATGCGCATCAACCCCGGTATACACATTCCCGAACAATCCACGGCCGTGCACGGCATCACCGATGCCGATGTAGCCAACTGCCCGAAATTCGGTGCTGTGGCGCGCACCATAGCCCACGACATCGAAGGGTGCGACTTGGCGGGCTACAACTCCAACCGCTTCGACATTCCGCTGTTGGCCGAAGAGTTTATGCGTGCCGAAGTGAATATCGACCTGAAAAAACGCCGTTTTGTCGATGTGCAGACCATCTTCCACAAGATGGAGCAACGCACGCTGGTGGCGGCCTACAAGTTCTATTGCGGCAAGACACTCGACGGAGCGCACGCGGCCGCCGTCGATGCCGAAGCCACCTACGAGGTGCTGAAAGCGCAACTCGACCGCTATCCCGAACTGAAGAACGACATCGATTTTCTCGACACATTCACCGCGTTCAACCATGCCGCCGATTTTGCGGGTGTCATCATCTACAACGACCGCAACGAGGAGATTTTCAACATCGGCAAATACAAAGGCGAACGTGTAGTCGATGTGCTGCGCCGCGACCCCAGCTACTACAATTGGATGATGCAGGCCGACTTTGCCCAATACACCAAAAAGGTGCTGACGCAAATAAAATTGCGCACAAAGTAGCCGAATCCACGCCACAGAAACGCCGTTTTGCAGACACATTTCGTCGGGAGCGGCGTTTTTTGTGCCTCGTTTCTATGCAATTTCGATACTCGACTATCAGATTTGCATAAAAATAGTGGCGATTTTATGTAAATCATAAAATAAAATTGTATCTTTGCGCCAACTAATAGTGCCATCGACTTATGATAGAACGCGGAATTGTAACCAAACTCAAGCAACTTGCCACCAAATTTCCCATAGTAACGCTTACTGGCGCAAGGCAATGTGGAAAATCGACCCTATTGAGAAACTGTTTCGACGATTACGCCTACGTTTCGCTCGAAGATTTGGACTATCGCACATTTGCGACAGACGACCCACGGGGATTTCTAAAAAACTTCGACAAGCGTGTCATCATCGACGAGGCACAATATGCGCCAGGGCTCTTTTCGTATCTGCAAACTGCCGTCGATTGCCAAAACGAAAGCGGCATGTATATTCTGTCGGGCTCGCACAATTTTCTGCTTATGGAGCAAATCTCGCAGTCGCTAGCGGGGCGCACAGCCATACTCAAACTTTCGCCGTTATCGTTGCGCGAACTCAAACAGGCATCGCTTGCGCCGCCCACACTGAACGAATGGCTATTCACTGGCGGTTATCCACGCATATACGACAAAAACATTGCCGCCACCGACTATTTTCCGAACTACATACAAACCTACATCGAGCGCGATGTGCGTCTGCTACGCAACATCTCGAATCTGTCGCAATTTGTTCGATTTCTGAAACTATGCGCCGCTCGTGTAGGGCAATTGCTCAACGTCAGTTCGCTCGCCAACGAATGCGACATCACCACACCAACAGCGCAAGCGTGGCTTTCCGTATTAGAGACGAGTTATATCGTGTATCTGCTCAAACCCTATCACAAAAACTACAACAAACGGCTTATAAAATCGCCCAAACTCTATTTTTACGATACAGGATTGGTGGCATCGCTGCTCGGGCTGGAATCGGCAGAACAACTATCGACACACTACTTGCGTGGCGAGATGTTCGAAAATATGGTCATTGGCGAATACATCAAAAAATTCTATGCGCAGGGACGAGAGCCCTCGCTCTACTTTTGGCGCGACAGCAACCAAAACGAAATCGACCTTTTGGTGGAGCATGGCACATCGCTCGAAGCCATCGAAATAAAATCGAACGCAACGATGAACAGCAAATTTTTCGACAACCTCAAAGAGTTCCGTAAACTGAACAATCTTTCGGCGCAAGATAGCAGCGTAGTGTATGGCGGCGATGTCGATTTTGTAACATCAGACGGCAAGTTTATCAGTTGGCGGAACGTCTGATTCTATGCAATTTCGATACTCGACTATCAGATTTGCATAAAAATAGTGGCGATTTTATGTAAATCATAAAATCGAAAGGCGGGTTACAACTGCCCAGCCTCTACCAGAAAAATGATGCGTTCGATGATTTTGTCGTCGTCGCTGTCGCCGAACTTCTTTTTGAGGTCGGCACCAAACATTTTGGCAAAAACTTGGTAGAAGCCAGCCGAAAAGTTGCCCCGATAGGCGCGTATCAGTTCGTAGGAACTCGTTTGGCACTCGCGGTCGACCAGCCGAATGAGCAGTTTGCCTTGGTTGAGCGTCATCTGCGTAAATTCCTTGTAGTATTTTTTGTAGGTGGTCTTTTCCCACTGGCGCATGTAGCGGTCGCGCTCCTTTTGGGTGGGAATGCGCATGAGTGTGTCGTTCACCTCCTGCACGAGTCCGCTTATCATTTTGGAATAGGGAAGCACCTTTTTCACGTCGCGCACGGTGCGCCAATAGAAGCGTTCCTGCCGTTTGTTTTTGAATTTCATCGGCGGAAAAACATAGACGGGCGGCAGTTGAAACACCGTATCGCCATTGATGATGCGCATAGGCACCACATTGGCAGCAAGCGGCATGGCGGCAGGAGTTGTGGCGTTTGCGGCGACTACCGTAGCACACACGGCGACTATGATTGCAGCACGTTTCATACGGCGAAAGTATAAAAAATTGCCCAATTATTTGTATTTCAACGAATTTTTAGTTACTTTTGGAGTCAATTGATGTATGTGTCGGTAATGGTGCCACTTCGATGAAAAGATTCGCAAAAATCGTACCATTGTTGGTTGGTCTGTTTGCCGTTGCTCCACTGACGGCGCAGACGGCTACCATTGTGCCGGGTTCGTATGTGGCTGGCAACGCGTCGGTGGCCTACAACGCCGAGTGGCAGCCGTTTCAGAATCCGGCGGCGTTGGCGTGCGAGCGGCAATATGCGCTGTCGTTGCTCTACGAGAACCGCTACATCACCGCCGAGTTGTCGAATGCGGCGTTCAGCGTGGCCATTCCCACGAAATACATCAACGTCGGGGCGCAGTTTTCCTATTTCGGTTATGCCGAATACCACGAGATGCTGGCGGCGGTTACGTTTGCCCGCACGTTTGGCGACATTTTTCACTTGGGCGTGGAGTGCGACTACTACGCCGTGTATCTATCGCCGAGCGAACGCTACCGAAGCACGGCCACAGTGCAAGTGGGTTTTCAGGTGCAAGTGGTGCCAGCACTCACGATTGGTTTCAGTGCGTTCAACCCCATTTTTTCGAAAATCAAGACCGATTTGACCGAGAAACGTCTGCCGTCGGTGTTCAGTTTGGGAACGAACTACCGCATTCACGAGCAAGTGTCGTGGTTGGTGCAGTTCGACAAGGAGGTGCATTCGCCGCTGCGCTGGGCGACGGGTTTCGAGTATGCGCCGTTCGATGTATTCGATGTGCGGATAGGCTGCTACGGTAGCGACTATGTGGTGCCGACGCTCGGTGTGGGCTGCGGTTGGGCTGGTTTCAAATTTCATCTGCACTGCGAATACCGCAATCCGCTCGGTGTAACCATGCTTGGCACGCTTCAATACCGTTTCAAGCGATGAAACGCGCGGTCGCCATAGTGTTGAGCGCATGGTTGTGGTTGCCCATGAGTGCGCAAGAAGAGGTGGCGGTCGACCGTGTCATCGAAAAAATCTACGACTTTTTGATGGAAGATGTCGAAGAGGGCGAGTTGGATTATGGCGACCTTTACGACGATTTGGCGGCCATCTACGAGTCGCCCATCAACCTGAACGCCGCCACGCCCGAAGAGTTGGCGCAACTGCGTTTTCTGAACGACCTGCAGATAGAAAATCTGATGTATTATCTCTACAAAGTGGAGCGCATGCAGACCATCTACGAGTTGCAGTTGGTCGAAGGTTTCGACCCGTTTACCATTCAACTGCTATTGCCCTTTGTGCGTGTGGCGGCTCCCGACGAAAGCACGCCGTGGAATTTTGGCGAAGTGATGCGCGCCAGCAAGCACGAACTGACAGCGCGTTTCGACGGCACATTCGAGCGGCAGCAAGGATTTTCGTCGATTTCGGCGGAGGAACTGGCCGAAAAACCCAACGCACGCTATGTGGGCGACCCTTTCTATACATCGCTGAAATATCGCCTACGCAGTAGCGACAAGTTGGAAGCAGGTTTGACCATGGAAAAAGACGTGGGCGAGCAGTGGGTGGGAGCCTACAACAAGAAACTGTTCGACTCCTATTCGGGTTTTGTGCAGGTGAACAAGTTGTGGAAGTTTTCCACCATCGTGCTGGGCGACTATCGCGCCAATTTCGGGCAGGGATTGGTCATCAGGCAGGACATGAACATGGGCGCAACCGCCATGGCCACCAACATCGGTGCCCGCACGCGCGGCCTCAAGCGCCACTCGTCGACCGACGAATACAACTTTTTGCGTGGTGTGGGCGCAACCGCCAAGTTCGGCGATTTCGATGTATCGGCGTTTTACTCGTTTCGCATGATGGATGCCGACACGAGCGGCGGCGCATTTACCTCGTTCAAAAAAGACGGCTACCACCGCACGCCGAGCGAATATGCACGACAACGCACCGTTGGCATGCACGTCGTGGGCGGCAACGTTACCTATCGGCACAAGTTTTTCCGCATTGGCGCGACGGCGGTGCAGACGTGGCTCGGCACGCCACTCGACTACGAGCCGAAGCCGTATCAGCAATACTATTTCCGTGGCGACAGTCAGTTTGGTGCCAGCATCGATTATCTGTTTGCGTGGCGTGGATTCGGTTTTTCGGGCGAGACGGCCGTAACGGGCTATGGCGCAGTAGCCACGCTCAACACGCTCACCTTTGCGCCAGCATCGACGGTCAGTTTTGCGCTGTCGCACCGCTACTATGCCAAGAACTTCGACCTGTTTTTTGCCAACGCATTCGGCCAAAGCAGCCACACACGCAACGAACACGGCATCTACATTGGCAGCGAAATAAAGCCCGTGCGCAACTGGACAATAGCCGCCTATGCCGATTTTTTCAAAACGCCGTGGGTTACATTTTCAGTGCCACGCCCCACGCAAGGTTACGCCACGCTGCTGCATGTAGAGTTTATGCCCAACCGCCACGTGTCGATGTACGCACGTTTGCGCTATCGCTACAAAGAGGCCAAAGCCGCCGATCTGACCCAAGAAGCCACCACATTCGTAGCCGACAACCGCAAACTATCGTTGCGCTACTACCTGACCTACAGCGTGCTCGGCTTCGACCTGAAAAGCGTGATAGAGTGGAACCGTGTGCGGACAGAACGCGAAACACCATCGCACGGATTTCTGCTGGCGCAAGATGTGGCATACACGTTTCGTGCCATCGACTTGACGTTGAGCGCGCGCTATGCCTATTTCGATGCGCCAAATTACGACAACCGCTTTTCGCTCTACGAGCGCGACGTGCCAAGTGCGGGCTTTTCGCCGGCGATGTATGGCGCAGGCAGCCGCTGGTATGTGAACATCGATTACGAAATACTGCGCGGACTGAAACTGTTTTTACGCGTGGCGCAAACCTACTACACCGACGGGCGCACACAAATAGGCAGCGGCCTCACCCAAATAGATGCTTGCCACAAAACCGATTTTCGCGTGTTTGTACAGTATAAGTTTTAGTAGCAAGATTATAGGTTATAGGTGAGAGAACAAAGAATATAGAGCAAAGAACAAAGACAATTATTAGACACAAGACACAAGTAGCAAGTCGCAAGACGATTAGAACAAAGATAATCAATTTTCAAATCATCAAATCCACAAATTCGCAATAACTTTATAGACTTTTCCACTTTATAGACTTTATAAACTTTTCACTTGATAAACTTTCTAACTTTCACACTATTTTGAATCCACTTGAAATCATAGAGCATTACTACACGCCAGGTACACCGCTGTACGACACGCTGATGCGGCACAGCCTATCGGTGCGCGACAAGGCGTTGCAGTTGGCCGAACGGCACCCCGAACTCGGCATCGACACGGACTTTGTGGCCGAAGCCGCCATGCTTCACGACATCGGCATTTTCAGAACGTATGCGCCCAAAATTTTCTGTCTCGGCACGCACAACTACATCGAGCACGGCTACCTTGGCGCAGAACTTGTGCGCCACGACGGTTTCCCGCGACATGCGCTCGTGTGCGAACGGCACACAGGCACTGGCATTTCGCTCGAACAGATCGAACGCATGAACATGCCACTCCCGCACCGCGACATGCGCCCCGTGTCGGTAGAAGAACAACTCATCTGTTACGCCGATAAATTCTTTTCGAAAACGCGCCTCGACGAAGAGATGACCATCGAACAAGCCCGACAAAAACTTGCACGCTTCGGCGATGCTTCGGTCGAGCAGTTCGACAAGTGGGTCGCCCTCTTCGAATAAAAAAAGCCGCACGATTGTGCGACTTTTCTCTTGTGCATTGTTTGCAGAGCGATTTATTTGTCGTTTTTGACAAACGCCCACAGAATGCCCGAAATCAACAGGCAGACAGCACAAATGGCAAAGATAATCGATTTGTCTGCGGCGGCATTCACCACTTCGCCCATCTTGAACGAAGCCACCAACTGCGGCAAAACCACCGACAAGTTGAAGATGCCCATGTACAAGCCCATTTTGGTCTGATCGACCTTTTCGCTCATGATGGCAAACGGCAGCGACACCATCGACGCCCAACCGATGCCCACGATGGCCAGCGCAACGAAAAAGGTAATGATATTTTCGCCGAACGCCCAAATCAGGCCGTAGCCCAAAGCCATCAGCAAAATGGAGCCCGTGTGCGTCAGCGTCATGCCACGGCGGCGAGCAATCACGTTCAGCACCAGCACGGGCAGAAGCGCACCCACCAAATCGCGCACAAGAAACGCCAGCGACGTAACGGTCTGCATATCTTTTGCCGACAAACCGGCGATTTTGGTCGAAACATAGAAAAACATGTAGATGTTCATCGTCTGTACGCCCCACCACGTGAACGAGTGCGCCAGCAAAATCTTCTGAAACTCGTTGCTTTTGGCCGACTCGCGCAAGGCGTTGGTCAGCACCAGCACGATGGCCACAAGTTCGATAATCACACAAACAAATTCGACCGTATTCAGCGTGCAAAGGCCAAAAATATCGATGTGCGATGGGTCGGCCAGCCCGAAAAGTTTGGCCACAATCACATAAACGCCATAGATGAGAAAACCGATGAGCGGCAACAGCGACATAAACACATCGCGCACCGACGATTTCGACTGCTGCGTTTTCGTACCATCTTCCTCCAATTGGCGCGGCTCTTCGATGAAAAATATCGGCACAAGCGTGAACAGCAACGCCACCGCCACACCGACGTAAATCAGCACGATATTGCCCCAAACGACGGCAATCAGATAGGCCAGCACGCCGCAAGTGCCCGACACGGTCTGCATCCACGTGTAGCCGCGCGAACGGTCTTCCATGCTGGTGCAGTCGGCAATGAGCGAACGTGTGGGATTGAAGCTGACGTTAATCGAGAGGTCGAGCGTAAGTGCTACAATAACCGCTATAGCCAACAATCCCTCGGCACCCACGCCCAATACTTGCTGTATGATACCCAGATTGGGCAATGCCAGCAGCATCAAACCCGTGAGCAGACCGCCAATCACAATCCACGGCCGGCGGCGACCGCCCATAAACCACAGTTTGTCGCTGATGACACCCACAATAGGCTGCGCAATGATGCCAGCGATAGGGCCGGCCGCCCACACAATGCCAATTTGGCTAATGTCCAAACCATAGCGCGTCGACAGAATCCAACTCAACGCCGAAATCTGCACCGAGAGACCAAATCCCATGGCCGTGGCGGGCAAACTGAGCAACGCCAAAAACGCATTGCTCATCTTTTTTTGCATATTCAACATAATACGAACTTTTTTTAAGATTAAAACCGCTACAAATGTAAGCACTTTCGCCGAAAAAAGCAAACGGCGCGCGATAAATCGAAAAATTATCAAAACAATTTGTACTTTACAAAAAAATCGTTACCTTTGCCAAAAGATAACCTAATTAGAACAGAACAATTATGGCAGTAGAAATCAAAAAACCGTCGGCCGAGAAACTGAAAGCATTGCAGTTGGCGATGGACAAAATCGAGAAAGACCACGGGCGTGGCACTATCATGAAGTTGGGCGACGAGCATATCGAAGAGGTAAACGTCATTCCCACTGGCTCGGTGGGGCTAAACATCGCATTGGGCGTGGGCGGCTATCCGCGCGGGCGTGTCATCGAAATCTACGGCCCCGAATCGAGCGGCAAAACTACGCTCGCCATTCACGCCATAGCCGAAGCACAAAAGGCTGGCGGCATCGCCGCTATCATCGATGCGGAGCACGCTTTCGACCGTTTCTACGCTGCCAAATTGGGTGTCGATATCGACAATTTGCTCATCTCGCAGCCCGACAGCGGCGAACAGGCACTCGAAGTGGCCGATCAACTCATTCGCTCGTCGGCGGTCGACATTGTAGTCATCGACTCGGTGGCGGCACTCACCCCGAAAGCCGAACTCGAAGGCGACATGGGCGACTCGAAAATGGGCTTGCAGGCGCGCTTGATGTCGCAAGCATTGCGCAAACTCACCGCCAGCATCAACAAAACAAACACCACCTGCATATTCATCAACCAGTTGCGCGAAAAAATCGGCGTGATGTTTGGCAATCCCGAAACCACCACAGGCGGTAACGCGCTGAAATTCTACGCTTCGGTGCGCCTCGACATTCGCCGCATCGGCCAGCTGAAAGACGGCGACGAGGTGATTGGCAACCAAACCCGCGTGAAAGTGGTGAAAAACAAGGTGGCACCTCCGTTCCGCAAAGCCGAATTCGACATCATGTATGGCGAAGGCATATCGCATTCGGGCGAAATCATCGACTTGGGCGTGGAATACGGCATCATCAAGAAGAGCGGATCGTGGTTTAGCTATGGCGATACGAAACTGGCGCAAGGGCGCGATGCCACGAAAAAACTCATCGAGAGCAACCCCGAACTCGCCGACGAACTGGAAGCAAAAATCATGGCTTTCGTGAAAAACGAAAGTGAAAAAGAGAAGTAACGCCTCCGCATCACAACACATACAAAGCGCAGTCCTTGTGGGCTGCGCTTTTGGGTTTGTTGTGTTTTTATTACTGTCTGGTAAACCTCCAACTTTATTCGATGCTAAACGGATAAAAAAGCGGCTGGTTCTTTTGGTAGAACCAGCCGTTCGTTGTAATTTTGTATTAATCACATAACCCAAAAAGTTACAACGATGGGCAAAATTACAAATGCCTCAAGACAACTTTAGAGCAAAAAAATCGTTGTAACTAATTGACAGATGGTTTGTTATGACGAAAAAAAAGTGCGGCGCTTTTTATTGGCTATCTTCTACCGATAAATGGCGTTCAAAATGGCTGCCAAATGCAGGCCGCCGAGCATCAGGCTGCTCTCCCACATGTTTTTGAAGCGGAAAATGTAGTTGTACGGCTTGGCCGTCATATCGACGCTGGCATAAATCTGCTCGCCGTTCTGCACGGTGTTCCACGCCCAGTCGAGCACTTGCGGCGACTCGAAATCGGCATATTTGTAAGGCTGCGTGCGCACAATGTGGTCGGCATATTCGGTGTAACTCAGTTTTTGACCGTCGATGAGCGCGTCGTCCCAAATGGCGTGCAGGTTGGTCGGCTGACCGAACCACTTTATTTTGATGCTGTTGCCGCCACGGTCGCTGGGGCGTCCCATATGCATGGGGCAATGTATATCGCCCACAATGTGAATGAGATAACGCAATGCCACCGTATCGTTGCGGTTGGCTTTCAGTCTGTCTATCAGCCAATAGACGCGATAAACGGCTTGTCCGCGGTCGGTAAGCATGGCCACACTGTCGAATGTGGCGCGGTCGAGCCCGGCCTCGAAGTTGCAGTAGTGCCAATCGCTGTAATTCTTGTAGTTCGGGTCGCTCTTCACAAAGTCGCCCCAGTTGGCCTCCATAGCCACCGTGGAGCCGCCCAACACGGCCATCACCTGTTTTTGCGCCTTGCGGGTCATGTTGCGCTGCGCTATTTCGCCTACAATGCGGTGTCCTTCGAGCCCCCAAGCGCCAGCCAGCAGCGGCACACAGAGCAATACTTGCAAAACAAATCTCTTTTTCATGGTATTTTCTTTTTATTTTTTTAGCGAAACAAAAGTAGCCAATTTTTCCGTTTCGGGCAAACCGGCAGCGGAGAAAAACAAAAAACAAGGCGAACCGCCTTTGTGTCGATTCGCCTTGTCGCGTGCGCGATTGTACTTCGTTCGGTCTGCAAAAATTTTCCGATAGTTTATCGGATGCCCGAAGAGCGCAATCTCCTCTTCCCTACTCTTTCGGCGCGCCAACTTCAACGCCAGCAACGCATCGTTTTTCTTTGGTTTCATCGTCGTTTTTCTCCTTTTTTTGTTTACAGAGGATTTTTGTAGTTTTTTTTCTATCTATTTTTCGTTCATTTCTTTTGACGACCAAAAGAAACAAACCAAAGAAAAGTCGCAATCTTTTCTAATTAAGTAATTGGAAATTAGATAATTAAAAATTCTATATTCTCGGACGCACTGCGTGCGTCCCTACAATTGGAAATTTTGAAATTGCGGCTTCGCCGCATCACTTCTCACTACTAACTTCTCACTACTAACTTAAAAAAATCGCCCACTAACCGCAATGGTTAGCAGGCGACTATAAACTGTTTCAGCGTTGTGTTTTGCCGCTTACTTCACGAGTGCCGTAAATTCGGCATCTTCGGCATAAGCGATAAATTCAACGTCCTTGGCGGCTTTGGCTTTCAAATCGGCATCGGCATCGATGGCTTTTTTCAGATTGTCGAGCACGGCAGCACGGTCGTTTTGGCGTGCGCCTACAATAGCCAACAGGTAGTTGGTGCGTGCATTCGGTTTTTCAACGCTTTCGAGCACCGAGCGTGCGCCGGCGTAGTCCTTGGTCAGAATTTTTGCCAAGGCGGCGTTATTCAGTTTGGCTGCTCCAAAGAGTTCTACGGCTTTGGCGTAGTCGGCACGACGGATAGCAATCACACCATTGACGTAGTTCAGTTCGTCGCCCACGCCACCAGCATTACCAAAGTATTCTTCGGCTTTGTCTTCGTCGCCTTTCACCAACGCTATGATACCGCAGTTGTAGTTCACAGCAGCGTTTTTAGCGTCAATTTCGTGTGCTTTTTCGAATGCGCGTCCAGCAGCATCGATATCGCCTTGGTTGTAGCGCACTACGCCGAGGTTGTTGAAGCCGCGGAAATCGCTAGCGTAGAGTTCAGTTACTTTCGTATAGATTTCGGCTTTGCGGTCGAGGTCTTCGGTGAGTGTAGCAGCGTAGAGCAACTCTTCGAGCGACAGTGTGTCGGGATTTACTTTGGCTATCGAGTCGATTTCGGCATCGGAGCGGCCAATCACATCGACAGAAAGCACCATTTTCGAGCGGCGCAGTTGCGGCAGAATCTCTTCGGCTATGGCTTTGTAGGCAGCCGACAGATTTTTGATTTCGGCTTCGCGTTGTTCGGGGTCGCTATACATCGAAAGCACGCGGAGAATCACCTCTTTGTCCTGAATGTTCGATGCTTCCATCAGTTTTTGGAAACCTTCCCAGTCTTGAGCCGTAAATTTGCTGTCGATAGTAACGTTGGCTTTCAGTTTTTTCAACTCTTTGTTGATGAATTTTTGCGAGGCTTGGTCGCGTTTGCCAGCGAGTTTTTCGTTCAGTTCTACACCACCATCGGGCGAGGCGTACGATGCAATTTCCAACTCTTTCATTTCGAGGTTGGCGGCTTTGTTGGCTTCGTCGATGCGCTTGGTGAGTGCAACTACAGATTCGCTCTTGATTTCGGAGTTGCGGATTTCCGATTGTTGAATCAAGAATTTGATTTCGGCTTCCTGCTTCTCTTCGATGATGCGTTGGAAGTTGTCTTTCTCGATTTTAGCGTCGATTTCGCCCGGTTCTACGGCTACCAACAGCGGCGTGATGTTCACACCGTCGGCCACTTTAATCGGGTCGAGCGTAAAGTCTTTTTTGCCGAGTTTACCGCTTACTTCGAGCCAAAGTTCGGAACTTTCCATGGCGGCATCGTAGTCAAAATGGGCTACTTGCGTGTATTGACCGCCTACTTTGTACTTGATGACTTGGTCGTTGCCTTTGATTTTTTCGCCTTGATAGGTTACAGGCTCTGCTTTGAACGTAGCATCCGACGTTTTCGACTTCAAAACGGGTGTTACGGTCATCACCATCTTTTTCTGGAAATACTTCACAGGGAAAGTACCGTCGATGGTAACTTCGATTTTACCGGCGTGCGACTCCAAAGGATTTACCGATACCTTCAGATTGTCGACAAACGTTTTTGGTGGCTTGCAGGCAAACAGCACCAATACGGCTACCGCCAACGTCAAAATAATTGATTTTCTGTTCATAATAAAAAATTTAGTGGTTAATTATAATCAGTCCATTTTACGAAAGGCAAAGTTACGAAATCTTTGTTTTATATGGTGTGCTTTTTTTGAAAAAAATGTGTCGATTTTTTTCGATGTACGCAATCGGTTGATTATCAAATTGTTACGATTAAAATAACATATCAAAAAAAAGTGTATTTTTGCATTGCAATTACAAAATGGTGCGCAAATGAATGGATTTTTGTCCACACTGACTGCTAAAAAAGTGCGTAACTTGCTGAAAAATAGGGTGAGTTTCGTGTGGTCGCTCGTCGGTAAATCGGGACGCGTGGCGGGCGCGCCTGTGTCGCTGTCGGTGGAGCCGTGTGCTGTGTGCCAACTGCACTGCCCCGAATGCGTGCTCGGTGCTGGACGGCTGAAACGCACGCAAAAATTTATCGATTTCGAACTCTACAAGCGCGTAATCGACCAAAACCGCGACACACTCTGCTACCTGATGCTCTATTTTCAGGGCGAACCGTTTCTGTCGCCGCGCATTTTCGATATGATTGCGTATGCCGACCAAAGTGGCATTTTCACAGCCACATCGACCAACGCCCAAAATATCGACGCGGCGATGGCCGAAAAAATTGTGGCATCGGGATTGAAAAAACTCATCGTTTCGCTCGACGGCACCACGCAACAGTCGTACGAACGCTACCGCCAAGGCGGAAAAATAGACAGTGTGATTGCCGCCATCGAAAACATCAACGCCGCCAAAGCCCGAAAATCGGCCTCAACGCCCGCCATCGAACTGCAATTCATCGTGTTTCGGCACAACGAAAGCGAAATCGCCGCATTCAAGCAACTTGCTAAGCGACTGAAGGTGCAAAAAACAACGATTAAATCGGCACAAATCTACAATTTTCAAGCGAAAACAACGCTCATTCCGACCGAGAAACGCTTCAGCCGCTACGCCCAAATCGATGGCATCTGGCAATTGAAACGCCCGAAACGGAATTTTTGCTTGCGCCAATGGCAGGGCGCAGTGCTCACCACCGACGGTTTGTTAGTGCCGTGTTGTTTCGATAAAAACGCCGATTTTTCGTTCGGGCAAATCACAGATTCTAACTTTATGCAGATTTGGCAGGGCGAGCAAGCCACCGATTTTCGGCGGCAAATTCTGCGCCATTGCAACCAGATAGAGATGTGCCGCAATTGCTCGGAATGAAAAAGTAAGTTTTTGGCGTTTTCATCGCAACTTTTTCAAACTAACAATTAGATTTATATTCTTTTATTTTCAAAAATGTTTTATGGTGATGATTATAGGCTGTTGAAACTGCGCAAAAGGTTGCTAAAAAATTGATTTTAAGCCTTTTTATCGTAATTTTTCACGTTTATAATTGTGTTTATAAGTTTCGAAATTTTTATACGGTTTGTTCATTGTATTTTCGAAAATTGGTATATACAAATGTCAAATTGAATTTTACAAGCATAAGTTTTCAGATTTTGTCAGAAATAATTGACAACTTTTCAACACTGTTTCAAACCGTTTTTTACTTTCCACTTATTTTTGTATCTTTGCCCTTTCTTTTTCAAAAAAAGGCGTATGGAGTTTATCTACGATGTCATTGTGATTGGTGCCGGCCATGCGGGTTGCGAGGCGGCTTGTGCTGCGGCCAATATGGGTTCGCACACGCTGCTCATCACTATGGACATGAACAAGATAGCGCAAATGAGTTGCAATCCGGCCGTTGGTGGAATTGCTAAAGGTCAGATAGTCAGAGAGATAGATGCACTTGGCGGTCAGATGGGACTCGTTACCGACGCTACTGCCATACAATTCCGCATGCTGAATCGCTCGAAAGGGCCAGCCATGTGGAGTCCGCGTTCGCAAAGCGACCGTATGAAGTTTATTGCGAAGTGGCGCGAAGTGCTCGATGCTACGCCCAACCTGCATATTTGGCAAGATACAGTTACTCAACTGCACATCGCCGATGGCGCGGTGGTTGGTTGCCACACGCAGATGAATGTCGATTTTTGGGCAAAAAGCGTGGTTCTGACCAACGGCACTTTTCTGAACGGTTTGATGCATATCGGCCGCACACAGATAAAAGGCGGTCGCATCTCGGAACAGGCATCGTATGGTTTGACCGAACAACTGAAAACCATCGGGTTCGCTACCGACCGCATGAAAACCGGCACGCCTGTGCGTTTGAACGGAAATACCATCGATTTTTCGAAAATGTCGGAACAGATTAGCGACGACGATTTTCATCGCTTTTCGTTTTTGCCGACTTCGCACCGCACGTTGAAACAGCGCAGTTGTTGGATAACTTACACCAATCCCGAAACTCATGCCGTTCTTCGCGCCGGTCTGAAAGATTCACCTCTATATAATGGACAGATTCGCAGTATAGGGCCGCGTTATTGTCCGAGCATCGAGACGAAAATAGTTACTTTTGCCGACAAGGAGCAGCACCAACTTTTTCTCGAACCCGAAGGCGAAACAACGCAAGAATACTACTTGAACGGTTTTTCGTCGTCGTTGCCGATAGAGGTGCAGTTTGCCGCTTTGAAAACTATTCCGGGTTTGGAACAGGCGCAGGCGTACCGTCCAGGTTATGCCATCGAATACGATTTTTTCGACCCGACGCAACTGAACCATACGCTCGAAACAAAATTGGTGAAAAATCTGTTTTTTGCCGGTCAGATAAATGGCACAACAGGCTACGAAGAGGCCGCTGGTCAAGGTTTGATTGCTGGCATCAATGCGCATCTGAAGGCGCACGGCGATGCTGAATTTACGCTGAACCGCGACGAAGCCTACATCGGCGTGCTTATCGACGATTTAGTAACTAAGGGTGTCGATGAACCTTATCGCATGTTTACGTCGCGTGCCGAATACCGCATTTTGTTGCGCCAAGACGATGCCGACCGCCGTTTGACCGAAAAATCGTTTCGGATTGGATTGGCCACCCGAGCGCGCTACGACTTGATGTTATCGAAATACGCCGCCATCGATGCGTTGATCGATTTTACGAAATCGCATCTTGTCAAGATGAACGAACTCAATCCGTATTTAGAACAGCAGGGTTTGGTCGCGCTCAAACAATCGACGAAATTATACGATTTGCTGCTTCGGCCGCAGTTGAACGTGGCTATTTTGGAAAAATTGATTCCCGAATTTTCCGCAGTCATTGCAAACATCGAGGTTGCTCGCCGCGACGAAATTTTGGAGGCCGCCGAAATTCAAATCAAGTATTCGGGTTACATCGAACGCGAAAAACAGATAGCCGACAAACTGAATCGGCTCGAAGATATAAAAATCGAAAACCGTTTCAAGTATTCCGAAATTTTGTCGCTTTCGACCGAAGCGCGTCAAAAACTGACAAAAATCAATCCAAAAACCATAGGGCAGGCGAGTCGCATTCCAGGCGTTTCGCCAAACGACATAAACGTGCTACTGATTTTATTAGGACGATAAAATTGTTCCATGTGGAACATTCTGGTGTAAAAAAGTTTTTTAATTGTTCCATGTGGAACATAAAAAGAAAAATATGACAATAGAAGAGGTAAAAAAGCAAATCCGCGATGTACAGGATTTTCCCATCAAGGGAGTTGTGTTTAAGGATTTGACCACGGCGTTCAAAAATCCCGATTGTATGCGTTTTTTCGAAAACGAAATGTACAATCTTTACAAGGATAAAGGCATCACTAAGGTGATAGGTATCGAATCGCGCGGATTTATTATGGCGCCGGTGTTGGGCAATAAATTGGGTGTCGGTTTTGTGCCGATACGCAAAAAAGGCAAATTGCCTGCCGAAACCATCGAAATAAGTTACGCCAAAGAGTACGGCGTGGACATCATTCAACTGCACAAAGATGCGCTCACGCCCGACGATGTGGTGCTTATTCACGACGATTTACTGGCGACGGGTGGCACCATGCGTGCAGCCTGCGAACTGGTGCGCAAGTTTGGCGTGAAAAAGATTTTTGTCAACTTCTTGGTAGAACTCGATGCACTGAAAGGCCGCGAAAAATTCGACGAAAACATCGTTGTCGATTCGCTCATTCACTACTAAAAAACACTTTTTTTTACCGATGAAAGCGCAAAATGTTTAGTTTTGCGCTTCTCTTTTTTACGCTGACAAGAAAAAATCGTATTTTTGTACGACGGCAAAACGATGAACGAACAACTGAAAAATAAAATTGCTGCACTGCCGCATTGTCCTGGCGTGTATCAATACTTCAACGCCGAAGGTACCATCATCTATGTTGGTAAAGCAGTCGATTTGAAGCGTCGCGTGTCGTCGTATTTCAACAAAGAGCACGATTCGCCCAAGACAAACATATTGGTGCGCCACATCGCCGACTTGAAATACATTGTAGTCAATTCCGAAAACGAGGCGTTGTTGCTCGAAAACAATCTGATAAAAAAATACCAGCCGCGCTACAACATTTTGCTCAAAGACGGAAAAACCTATCCGTGGCTCTGCATTACGCGCGAAGAGTTTCCGCGTGTGTTCAAAACACGCCAAGTGATGCGTGGTGCCGACTACTACGGGCCGTACAGTTCGGTGTGGACACTCGACACGCTGTTAGAACTAATTCGCGAACTTTATCCCGTGCGCACATGCCGTCTGCCACTTACAAAAACCGCCATTTCATCGGGAAAATTTAAGGTTTGCTTGCAATATCATATCAAAAATTGTATGGCACCTTGCGTCGGACTGCAATCGGCCGAAGAGTACCGTAAAATGATTGACGAAATTGTGCAGATTGCCAAAGGAAACAGCCACGCCATCACCTCGTTTTTGCTCGATGAAATGGCGCATTTGAGCGCGGAGATGCGTTTCGAAGAGGCGCAAAAACTGAAAGAAAAATACGATGCCATCGTCAAATACCAGTCGAAAACCGTTATCACCACCACGCACGACGACAATATCGATGTGTTTGGCTACGATTCCGACGAAAATTCGGCTTACATTACCATTCTCAGAATAGCGAAAGGCTCTGTCGTTCAAGGACTTACAATTGAATATCAGAAAAAAATGGACGAACCAGATGCCGAAATTCTTGCGCTTGGCATACTGGAATTGCGGCAACGGTTGCGCAGCGAATCGACGACGTTGGTTTTGCCATTTTTGCCCGATTTAATCGACGAAAAATTGACATTCGTTGTGCCACAACGCGGCGACAAAAAACGGTTGCTCGACTTGGCACAACAAAACGTGCGCCAATACAAAGTGGACAAGTACAAACAGGCCGAAAAACTGAACCCCGACCAACGCATGACGCGCCTGCTTGGCGGCTTGCAAAAACTACTGCAACTGCCCGCCATGCCGCTCCACATCGAGTGTTTCGACAATTCGAACATCAGCGGCAGCGATGCCGTGGCGGCGTGTGTCGTATTCAGAAAAGCGAAACCGAGCAAAAAAGAGTATCGCACATTCAACATTAAAACGGTAATGGGTGCCGACGATTACGCCTCGATGCGCGAAGTGGTGCGGCGGCGTTACACACGCATGCTGGCCGAAGCGCAGCCACTGCCGCAACTTGTCATAGCCGACGGCGGCGTAGGGCAGATGGAGGCCATCAGGCAGGTGGTGGAAGACGAACTTGGGCTGCAGATTCCCATCGCTGGACTTGCCAAAAACGACCGCCACCGCACCGCGGCGTTACTCTACGGATTTCCGCCTAAAGAGGTCGGGCTGTTGCCCACCGACCCGCTGTTCAAATTTCTCACGCAAATTCAAGACGAAGTACACCGTTTTGCCATCGCCTTCCATCGCAACAAACGCAGCAAACGCCAAACCGCTTCGGAACTCGATGCCGTGAAAGGCATAGGCGAAAAGACCAAAACCGACCTTTTGCGCCACTTCAAAAGTGTGAAACGCCTCTCGTTTGCCACAATCGACGAAATTGCCGAAATAGTCGGAACACACAGAGCATCAGTGGTTTACGCACATTTTCACCCCGATTTGACGGCCTGAGAATCGATTTTTTTCGCACAAACAGTAAATCGACCGAAAAAATAGTCCTAAAAAACGCGTTTTTGGATAGCCATACAGATTTTTTTTTTGCAAGAATTTGGTAGTTTCAAAAACTTATTGTAATTTTGCAGCGGAATAAGTTGCGTGAGAGGGGACTTGACAAAGTCCCCTTCGTCGTTACAAAACGGAGCGAAAAATGATAGACAAAGAGTTGATAGCGCAAACCGTGCGCGAACATCTGGTCGGCACCGACTGCTTTTTGGTAGATGTAACCGTGTCGCCGACGAACGAAATAGTTGTCGAAATCGATAGCGAAACGGGCATCGACGTTGATTTTTGCGCCGAACTGAGCCGCCAAATCGAGGCTCGGCTCGACCGCGATGCCGACGACTTTTCGCTCGAAGTGGGTTCGTCGGGGCTTACATCGCCATTCAAAGTGCAGGCGCAATACGCCAAAAACTTGGGCAACGAGGTGGAACTCTTGACCAAAGACGGACGCAAATTGTCGGGCATTTTGAGCCGTGCCGACGACGCAGGCTTTGCCGTGGATATCACCAAAATGGTGAAACCCGAAGGCGCCAAACGCAAAGTGCCGCACACCGAAACGCTCGACTTTGGTTACGACGACACTAAATATGTGCGTGCCGTGTTGAAATTCTGAAAAACAAATAAAGAAACAAATAATCAAAAAAATCGTTATGGCAAAAAAAGAAAATGTCAATCTGATTGACACGTTCGCAGAGTTCAAGGAGTTGAAAAACATCGACCGTTCGACGATGATCTCCATTTTGGAAGAGTCGTTTCGCAACGTGATAGCCAAGATGTTTGGTTCTGACCAAAATTACGATGTCATCATCAATCCCGACAAGGGCGACTGCGAGATTTTCCGCAACCGCGTGGTGGTAGAAGACGGCGAAGTGAAGAACCCCAACACAGAAATTTCGTTGTCGGAAGCGAAACAGATCGAAGAGGACTACGAAGTGGGCGAGGAGGTTACCGACCAAGTCGATTTCATGAAATTCGGCCGTCGCGTAGTGCTGAACCTGCGCCAGATTTTGGCTTCGAAAATTCTCGACATTCAAAAAGACGCGCTCTACACGCAATACAGCGAACTTGTAGGCCAAATCGTAACAGGCGAGGTCTATCAGGTGTGGAAAAAAGAGGTGTTGCTGCTCGACGACGAAGGTAACGAAATGCTGCTCGAAAAAGAAGACCAGATTCCGACCGATTTCTTCCGCAAAGGCGAAGTCGTTCGCGCCATTGTCGATCGCGTGGACAACGCCAACAACAATCCGAAAATCTATCTGTCGCGCACATCGCCCGAATTTTTGGAACGCCTGTTCGAGATGGAAGTTCCCGAAGTGCACGACGGTCTGATAACCATCAAACGCATTGCACGCATTCCGGGCGAACGCGCCAAAGTGGCCGTCGAGTCGTACGACGAACGCATCGACCCCGTGGGCGCATGCGTAGGCGTGAAAGGTTCGCGCATACACGGCATCGTACGCGAATTGCGCAACGAAAACATCGACGTAATCAATTACACGAACAACCTTGGGCTGTTCATCTCGCGCGCCTTGTCGCCCGCCAAAATCACAACCATCGAGTTCGACCACGAAGCCAAACGCGCAAGCGTATATCTGAAACCCGAAGAGGTGTCGCTGGCCATCGGCAAGGGCGGCTCGAACATCAAACTAGCAACTATGTTGAGCGGTTACACCATCGACGTTTATCGCGACGATGCCAACATCGACAACACCGACGATATCTATCTGGAAGAGTTCAACGACGAAATCGACCAATGGGTTATCGATGCGCTGAAAAACATTGGTTGCGACACGGCCAAAGCGGTACTCGCCATCTCGCGCGACGAACTGATTGCCCGCACCGACCTCGAAGAGGAGACCATCGACGACGTGCTGCGCATTCTGAACGCCGAATTTGAAAACGACGAGCCTGCTACCGACACCGCCGCCGCTCCAGCTGCCGAATAGGTGGCCGCACGGCCAACACGAGCGCGCAGAAAGCCTCGTTTTTTAGAGAGAATACAGCAACAAGAATTAAAAAAGGACTTATAAAATTTTGGTATGGCACGATTAGCACAGGTGATTAAAAAACTCAACATCGGCATTGCCACAGCCGTGGAGTTCCTCAACAAAAAAGGGGGCAACATGGAAGAGGGCAATCCGAATGCAAAACTGACCGAAGAGCAGGAACAGATGCTCATGAAGGAGTTTGGCACAGACGAAATGATAAAGCAAGAATCAGACCGTTTGATTCAGCAGCGTCTCGAAAAAGAGCGTGAAAAAGAGCGTCGCGAGCAGGAAAAAGCCGCGCAACAGCAGCACGCCGAAGAGGCTGTAATCGAAGTGGAACGCCCGCAATTCAAGCCAATTGCCAAAATTGATTTAGATGCCATAGGCAAGCCGGCTGCCAAAAAAGAGGAGCCGCAAGCGGTCGAGCCCGAAGTGCCCGAAACCGCCGCGCCTGCCGAACCCGAAGTTGCCGCAACGCCCGAACCTGCCGAAGAAAGCGCGCCGAAAACTCCCACAGCCGACGAGGTGTTCACCTATCGCAAAGTCGAAGTGGAAAATGGCCTGAAAATGGTGGGCAAAATCGACCTGAACGCCATAAACGATTCGACACGCCCAGCCAAAAAATCGAAAGAGGAAAAACGTCGCGCCGCACCCGAACAGAAGCCCGAAAAAGCGAACAAACCCGCCGCCAAAACGCAAGGCGAAGCCGAAGTGTTCCGCACAGCCATACCGCAACTCAACGGGCCGCACACGGTGGGCAAAATAGAACTGACCGACAACAATTCGGGCAGTCGCAAAAAACGCAAACGCATCGGCAAGAACGAACGCGTAGACATCAGCAAAGAGTACCACGGCGCAAACAACGGCAAAAAGGGCGGCCGCCGCTCCATACACGTTGCCAACGTGAGCGAAGAAGATGTGGCACAACAGATTAAAGAGACGTTGGCGCGCTTGACCGAAAACAAACGTAGCAACAAAAAATCGGCCGACTACCGCAAAAACAAACGCGAAGCCGTGGCACAACGCCAACAAGAGCAGGTCGAAGCCGAACAACGCGAAGCCGGCGTACTGAAACTGACCGAATTCGTTACCGCCAACGACTTGGCCACGATGATGAACGTGCCTGTAACGAAAGTGATACAAACCTGCTTCAACCTTGGTCTGTTTGTCTCCATCAACCAACGCCTCGATGCCGAAACTATCAACATTGTAGCCGAAGAATTTGGTTTCACTACCGAATTTGTGAGTGCCGATGTGGCACACGCCATCGAAGAGGAGGCCGACAAACCCGAAGACCTGATACCGCGTCCGCCGATTGTAACCGTCATGGGACACGTCGACCACGGCAAAACGTCGCTGCTCGACTATATCCGCAAATCGAACGTCATTGCGGGCGAAGCGGGCGGCATCACACAGCACATCGGCGCATACAACGTAACGCTCGACGACGGACGGCACATCACCTTCCTCGATACGCCAGGACACGAGGCCTTCACTGCCATGCGTGCCCGCGGAGCGAAAGTAACGGACATTGCCATCATCATTGTGGCGGCCGACGACGGCGTGATGCCGCAGACTGTCGAAGCCATCAACCACGCTTCGGTGGCTGGCGTGCCTATCGTGTTTGCCATCAACAAAGTGGACAAACCCAACGCCAATCCCGATAAGATAAAAGAGGAACTTGCTGGCATGAACTACCTTGTGGAAGAGTGGGGCGGCAAATATCAGTCGCAGGATATTTCGGCCAAACAGGGCATCGGCGTGAAAGAGTTGCTCGACAAAGTGCTGCTCGAAGCCGAAATGCTCGATTTGAAAGCCAATCCGAACCGCAAAGCCACAGGCTCGGTCATCGAATCGACTTTGGACAAAGGGCGTGGCTACGTGGCTACCGTGTTGGTAAACAACGGCACGTTGCGCTTGGGCGACATTGTGTTGGCTGGCACGTCCTATGGTCGCATCAAAGCCATGTTCAACGAACGCAACCAGCGCATCAAAGAGGCTGGGCCGTCGGAGCCGGTCATCATTCTTGGCCTGAACGGAGCGCCGCAGGCAGGCGACAACTTCAACGTGTTCGACGAAGAGCACGAAGCGCGCGACATCGCCGCACGCCGCGAACAGTTGGCACGCGAACAGAGTCTGCGCACGTCGAAGCATCTGACGCTCGAGGAACTTGGCCGCCGCCGCGCTTTGGGCGATTTCCACGAACTGAACGTCATCGTGAAGGGCGACGTGGACGGCTCTATCGAGGCATTGAGCGATTCGCTTATAAAACTTTCGACACCCGAAGTGCAGGTCAATGTCATTCACAAGGCTGTTGGTCAGATTTCGGAGTCGGACGTGATGTTGGCTGCCGCATCGAACGCCATCATCATCGGTTTCCAAGTGCGCCCGTCGGCCGATGCACGCAAGGTGGCCGAACGCGAGGAGGTGGATATCCGCCTCTATTCCATCATCTACGATGCCATCGAAGAGTTGAAGGCGGCGATGGAAGGACTGCTTTCGCCCGAAATCAAAGAGGAGATTACGGCCACGCTCGAAATTCGCGAAACATTCAAAATCAGCAAAGTTGGCACCATTGCCGGTTGCATGGTGAAGGAGGGCAAAATCAACCGTTCGAACAAGGTGCGCCTCATTCGCGACGGCATCGTCATCTACACGGGCGATTTGGCGTCGCTCAAGCGCATGAAGGACGATGTGAAGGAGGTTTCGAGCGGCTTCGAATGCGGCTTGAACATTGCCAACTACAACGACATCAAAGTGGGCGATATCGTAGAAGGATTCGAGCAGATAGAGGTGAAGAAGAGCCTCTGATTTGCGCAGAAAGTACCATAAAAATCCGCCGCTTCCGAGTTTCGGGGGCGGCGGATTCGTTGTGTCTGTTGCGTGTTATTCTATCACTCTGAAATTTTTGAGCGCGTAGAGGGCGGGCAGCGCACGACCGTTGCTGTTGTTGAACAGGCCGCGGTTAGTCCAGCCATCGATTATGCCTGTCCATTTGGCTTCGTTTTCTTCGGGGAACCAATAGAACAGCCCTTCGACTTGCTTGAATTGGCGCAGAGTGGCAACCAACTCTTGTGTCATTTTGGCTTGACCGGCCGGCGTGGCGGGATAAGTGGCGGTGTAGTCGTAGGTGGCATCGCTCGGATACCAAGCGTTGTAGTAGCCGTATTCCACAATCATCACGCTTTTATTGGTGAATGTTGTCTCCAATTTTTTCAGTGTGGTCGATAGCATCGTCAGATTGCCGTGCCAATGCGGATAGTAACTCAACCCGATGATGTCGTACGCCACGCCATTGTCGGCCATGCTTTGGTAGAACCATGTTACGCGGTCGGTTTTCTGCGGCCGTTCGATGTGCAACACTATTTTGGCGTTGGGGCAGCATTCGTTGCAGGCTTTTATGGCCGATTTGAGCAGCGTGCAGAAGTTGCTCATGTTGCTGATGCGCCCATCTTCCCACAGCATTCCGCCGGTGATTTCGTTGCCGGTCTGAATGTAGTCGGGTGTGCAACCGTCGCTGTTGAGTGCGGTCAAAACCTCTTTGGTGTAGTCGTAGACTTGGGTTGTCAATGCGTCGAATGCGAGGTCTTTCCACGCTGCCGGTTTGGTCTGTTTCAAGGGGTCAGCCCAGCCGTCGGAATAGTGGAAATCGAGCATAAATTGGAATCCTGCGGCTTTTATCTGCTTGGCAAAGGCGCGCACATAGTCCAAATCTTGGCACGAATCGCTCTTGGTGTCGGGATTGACAAACAGGCGCACGCGTACGCAGTTGAATTTTTGGTCGGCAAAGAGCGTGAGCGGTTCTACCGTCTTGCCCAGCGTGTCGCGATAGACGGCTTTGGCCTGCTCGTAGCGCGGCAGCAGCGATAGGTCTGCGCCCAGCACCAGCGATTCGTCGTATTTCGGCTCTGGCACTTGTGTGGTGTCTGGTTTTTCGGTATCGTCCTGCGGTGTGGCGGGGTCGTTTTTTTTGCAAGCCACTAGGGCTGCGGCGATGCAGAATGCCCAAATCAATTTTTTCATGGTCATGTTTTTTTAGTTAAATTCTATTTGTTTGATGTCGATAGTACCATTTTCGAGTAGCACGACGACCGAAGTCAGATTGCTGGCCACGGGTTTTTCGTTCGGTGCGGCGTTGGTTGGCTCGAAGGCGAACCACGGATAAGCGGCGCGGGTTTGCAGAGCGGTGCACGGCTCGAAATCGTCGAGTGCGATGGTGATTTCGTTCGATATGTCGGTCATCATGCGTGTCAGTTTTTGGTGTGCTACGAAGTAACGGCCGTCTTTGTCGGTAAGCACGAGGCTGATTTTGGCTTCGTCGCTGGTGTTGGCCGTTAGCGTGATGCTTTGGCAGCAGGTCAAATCGTGGCGGCACACATCTATTTGTAGGCCAGCATTCTGCTCGTAGCCGTCGCCCGCCGACAGGCGTATAGCGTCGGGCGTATAGTCGATGCGAATGCCTTGCCGCCAGATGATTTCGGCTTCGTCGGGGTCGTTTTGGGCGTTGAAGGCAGTGTGTTTGCCTACGATGATTTTGTAGGTGTTCAGCCCGATGTAGTTCCAATCGGTGGGCAAACCGGCGCAATCGTCGGGAAAAGTGCGGATTTTACCGTCGGCGAAAACGGCGATGTTATACTCAAAAATGCCCGATTGTAACGCACTTTTTTCGATGTTGGCGCACCACGTTGTGGCATCGGTTTGGACGAACGCCGTGCGGCACGGTTTTCCCCATTTCATGCCGCCCATCAGCACGATAGAGTCGATTTTTTCGGGTGCAATGGCGTGAATTTCGACGGTTTGCTGGTCGATGTTCCAACTTTTGGCGGCCTCGTTGGTCAGGTAAATTTTGTCGCAATTGGTCGGCAAGTCAAACGTTTCGAAAAGTCCAAAATGCCCGATTTTATCGGAAGATTTTAGGTCGATGCCGCGGTTCAGAATCAGGTAAACGCCAGGCGTAACGGCAAACGAATCGCGTGCAATCTCTGTTTCGCCCTGCTTGGTAACCAATCGGCAGTGTGGTGCGATGTCGGGCAACGCTATGCGCATGGTGTGCGCGGCGTTTTTGATGACAGCCACGGTGCGTTGCTCCGAATTGTGCGTGCGGAACGGATTATCCACCAGCATGGCATCGGGATAAACTTCCAGCCGCCAACCGCCGTCGCATATTTTGTCGAGGAAGTAGGCGCCGTTGCCATCGTATTGCACCACGGGCGACGAGCCGCAACCTGCAATTTGCGCCAATTTATCGGTATTTTTCGGTGCCACGTCGGTCGAATTGGAATAGGCAAAAATGGTGTCGCAGTTGAGTAGACTCAAGTTGTGGCGATAATCTACCGTGAAATTCTCGAATGTCGAGTTGGCTGGAAAATCGCCAAAGGTCGCCTTGCGTGGCAGGTGGCGAAACGCCTCGGCAGCGATGCGGTAACTGATGGCTTTTTGCGGCGTGAAAGCGATGTTCAGGTAGTGTGTGTTGTAATCGGTGTTTATGCTGGCGATGGCAAACGGGTCGTAGGCAAACATCGTAGCCCACTGGAAGCCAGCTTCGCGAAACGAGCGCGCCATGGCGGGATACATGTAACTGCCGAATATGTCGGCGGCATCGAATTCGTAGACGAAACGCGCTTTGTTGTCGAACCCTTTCTTGTCGACAAACGGAATGCGGTAATGCTCCACCAGCGGCAAGAAATTCTCGGTGCGTGCGTGTCCGCTCACTAAGCCGCTCGGATACCATTGAAACGTAACTCCGTCGATGTTTGCGGCCAAATAACTCTCAATCATCGTGGCGTTTTCGGCCACGTTGTACAGAATCGGTTTTCGGCAGCCGGTTTTGCGTATGGCTTTGGCCATGCGGTTCACATAGGCGGTGAGTTCTTTGGCGCGCTCTGGGTCGGTTTGGCTCGGCTCGTTGTTCACCTCCACGGCCACGATATTCGGGTCGGTGGCGTAGGTGTAGCCTGTGTACGGATTGCGGTGCAGCATCAGTTGCGTCAGGTAGCGTTCGTGCGCATCGACTGTCGGTTTGTTCCACGTGGCTTCGCCTTTAGATGTTTGGTTCGAAAATCCGGGCAGCGAGCGGTCGTCGGGTTCTGGCCAGCCATTGCCCCAAAAGGCGATGCCTGTGATGAGCGTTTTCACGCCGCGTTCGGCAAATTTTGCGATGGTATAATCGAGTAAATCGAGATGGTCGTTTTCCAACAAATTGCCCATTTCATCGGAAATTTCCACGTCCCACACATGCACACGAAAAGCGTTCGCGCCGAGTCGTGCCATGTGATACACGTCGCGGTCGATGGCGGCCTTCGGGTCGATGCCGAGCCGCTGATGCATGCGGTAGCCATGCGCAAACGGCATACAGTAGTTGAACCCGAAAAATGTGCATTCGTTTCCTGCGGAATCGCGCAACAAACCCTGTTTGTCGACCGAATAGTTTTGTGCAAAACAGTTGGCCGCAAACGCTGCGAACAAAGCGTACAACGCAAAACGTTTCATAATCAAAAGTTTATGGTTGGTTTATCGTTGCAAAGATATAAAAAAGTTGTAATTTGCAACAGAAAAACACATTTTTTGTCAATTTTCATCGGAATAATGACCCAAAACAATTTTTTTTGTTATTTTTGCATGTGTTATCGAAAAATTTTACCTTTGTCAGAAAAATATATGCCATGAAAACACTATCAGGACTCGACACAGCGCATTTCGAAAAGCAAATCGACGGCAAACAGACTGCGCTGGTTGTACTCTCCAATGCCAACGGCAGCGAACTAGCGCTGCTCAACTACGGCGCACGCATCGTGTCGCTGTTGGTTCCCGACCGCCACGGGCGCATGGTCGATGTGGTTACCGGCCACGACTCTATCGACGACTATTTGACCACCGAAGAACCCTATTTTGGTGCCGTGTGCGGGCGTTATGCCAACCGTATTGCGCTGGGGCGGTTCGAACTCGACGGCGTGCACTACACGCTTGCCCAAAACAACGGCCCCAACTCGCTGCACGGCGGCACGAAAGGTTTTAACTTCCGCGTGTGGGACGTTGTGCGCCACGATGCCCAAACAGCAGTTTTCGCCTACAAGGCAGCCGATGGCGAAGAGGGCTTCCCCGGCACGCTGGCCGTGCAGGTAACCTACACGCTCACCGACGACAACACCGTGCGCATCGAATACAAGGCCACGACCGACAAACCGACCGTGTTGAACCTGACGAACCACTCCTATTTCAACCTTTCTGGCGAGGGCGACCCCTGTGCCAACGACCACTTGCTGACCATTTTTGCCGACACATTTCTGCCTATCGATGCCACCTCGATTCCATACGGCAAAGCGCAAAAAGTGGCGGAAACACCGATGGATTTTCGCACTCCGCACACCGTGGGCGAACGCATCGATGCCGACGACGAACAGTTGCGTTTTGGCTGCGGCTACGATCACACATTCGTTGTAAACAAGCCGCTGGGCGACTTTGGCCGCTGCGTGGCATGCGTCTCGCCGCAAACAGGCATTCGCTTGGAGGTCTATTCCACCGAGCCAGGCGTACAATTCTATTCGTCGAACTGGATGACGGGCAACATGCGCGGCAAGCACGACCACCGCTATCCCAAACGGGCGGCACTCTGTTTCGAAACGCAGCATTTCCCCGATAGTCCCAACAAACCCGACTATCCGAGCGTGGTTTTGCGCCCCAATCAGACATTCGAGAGCAAAACGGAATTTAGATTTACCGTAGATAATTAACCTTAAAATCAAACGACTATGGAAGTAGATTTTGTTAGAAGCCGTTTCATCAAACACTTCGACGGCACGACGGGCAGCGTTTATGCTTCGCCCGGGCGCATCAACCTCATCGGCGAACACACCGATTATAACGGCGGTTTCGTATTCCCCGGAGCCGTGGACAAAGGCATGATGGCCGAAATAAAACTGAACGGCACAAACCGCGTGCGTGCCTATTCTATCGACCTGAAAGACTATGTGGAGTTTGGACTCGAAGAGACCGACGCACCGCGCACAAGTTGGGCGCGCTACATCTTTGGCGTATGCCGCGAAATCATCAAACGTGGCGGAAAAATCGGCGGTTTCAACACCGCATTTGCAGGCGATGTGCCGCTCGGAGCGGGCATGTCGTCGTCGGCAGCACTCGAAAGCGTGTTCGCCTACGCACTCAACGACCTGTTTCAACTCGGATTCGACAAGATGGAACTGGCCAAAATAGGTCAGGCCACCGAACACAACTATTGCGGCGTGAATTGCGGCATTATGGACCAATTCGCATCTGTTTTTGGCAAGAAAGATTGCCTCATTCGCCTCGATTGCCGCTCGATGGAGTACCGCTATTTCCCATTCAAACTCGACGGATACCGCTTGGTTTTGGTCGATTCGGTGGTGAAACACGAACTTGCCGGCTCGCCCTACAACGACCGTCGCCGCTCGTGCGAAAACGTGGTGATGGCCATGCGCAAGAAATTCCCCGATAAAACCATCGAAACGTTGCGCGATGCCGATTGGGCGATGCTCGATGCGGTGAAAGCCGACGTGAGCGACGAGGATTTGAAGCGCGCCACCTTTGTGCTGGGCGAAAAAGACCGCGTGTTGGCTGTGTGCGATGCGCTCGAACGCGGCGACTACGACACCGTCGGCCAAAAAATGTACGAAACGCACCACGGCCTCAGCCACGACTACGAGGTGTCGTGCGAAGAACTCGACTTTTTGAACGATATAGCCAAAGAAAACGGCGTAACGGGCAGCCGCATCATGGGCGGCGGTTTTGGCGGTTGCACCATCAATCTGGTGAAGAACGACCTCTACGAAAAATTCGTGGCCGATGCCAAAGCCAAATACAAAGCCCGGTATGGCAAAGAGCCGAAAATATACGATGTAATCATCGGCGACGGCTCACGCAAAATTTGCTAAAAACCGCCATTTTATCGGGAAAAATTGCCATCCGCCATCTTCGTTTCGAGGTGGCGGATTGGTTTATGCTTGCACGCAGTGCGATATTTTTGTAACTTTGCCGAACGATGGCAACACTGGATATCATATTGCTCGTTCCGCTGGCGTATGGGCTGATACGCGGATTTTTCCGTGGTTTTTTCAAGGAGATGGCGTCGCTCGTGGGCGTTGTCTTGGGCATTTTTGTGGCCAAATGGCTTGGTTTGGACTTCGCCGCCTTTTTGCAGGCGCATTTTGGTTGGTCGCCGCAAGTGGCGCAACCAGCGGCCTACATCGTGCTGTTTTTGGTGGTGGCCATCGCACTGAACGTGGTGGCTTGGCTGTTGGCCAAAGTGATGTCGGCGGCCAATCTCGGTTGGGTCAATAAGTTGGCGGGCGGCCTGTTTGGCTTGCTCAAATTCGCTCTTGTGCTGAGTCTGTTGCTCAACTGTTTTGTGCGCATCAACAGCGTTACACATTGGGTGGCCAACGACACGATGGAGCGTTCGGCACTTTATGCGCCCCTGAAAGGCATCGTGCCGACCATTTTGCCCACGGTACAACAACTTTTTTTCGATAACGATGAATGAATTTCTGAAATACGACTATAGCCGTGTGCTGTCGCCATGCTATGTGGTCGAGGAGGAACTTTTGCGGCGCAATCTGTCGCTCATTCGGTCGGTGGCCGAGCGTGCCGATGTCGAAATCATTTTGGCTTTCAAGGCGTTTGCGCTTTGGCGGACGTTCCCCATTTTCCGCGAATACATACGCTGCACCACTGCAAGTTCGCTGAGCGAGGCGCGGCTGGCGTGCGAAAAGTTTGGCCGCAAGGCACACACTTACGCGCCAGTTTACACCGAAAGCGAATTTCGGCAGATAGCGGCGTGCAGCAGCCACATCACGTTCAATTCGTTGGCGCAGTATGCCCGATTTGCGCCAGTGGCCGCGGCGCAGGGCATTTCGTGCGGTTTGCGCATCAATCCCGAATTTTCCGATGTCGCCACCGACCTCTACAATCCGTGTGCGGCAGGGTCGCGCTTGGGCGTAACGGCCGCTGCGCTGGGCGACCGTCTGCCCGATGGCATCGAAGGGCTGCATTTTCACACGTTGTGCGAATCGAGTTCGTACGATTTGGAGCGCACGCTGGCTGTGGTCGAGGCGAAATTCGGTCGGTTTTTTGCGCAGATAAAATGGCTCAATATGGGCGGCGGCCACCTGATGACACGCGCCGACTACGATGTGGAACATTTGGTGAAATTGCTGACGGATTTTCGGCGGAAATACCCGCATTTGCGCCTCATTCTCGAGCCGGGGAGTGCGTTTGCGTGGCGCACAGGCGTGTTGGTTGCCACGGTGCAAGATGTGGTCGAAAATCGCGGCATACGCACGGCCATGCTCGATGTGTCGTTTGCTTGCCACATGCCCGATTGCCTCGAAATGCCCTACAACCCGGCCATCGTAGGTGCCACCGACGAAATGGCTGGCAAACATACCTACCGCATGGGCGGCAATTCGTGCCTGAGCGGCGATTTTTGCGGCTCGTGGAGTTTCGACCGCGCGTTGCGTGTGGGCGACCGCATCGTGTTCGAGGATATGATTCACTACACCACGGTGAAAACCACCATGTTCAACGGCATCTCGCATCCGGCCATCGTTCTGCGCCGCCTCGACGGCACGCTCGAAACCCTGCGCCGCTTTTCGCCCGACGATTATTTCGCCCGAATGGACTAAACTTTATTGATGATTAGACACAAGATGAGAGATTATAGGTTAGAGGTGAGAGAACAAAGAGCATAGAACAAAGAACAAAGACATTATTAGACACAAGATACAAGTCGCAAGAAAAATTAGGAGTTAGGAAGTAGGAGTGAGGAGTTGTTGGGCGCAATTCTGTCCCTCTGCCGAGCGCAGCGAGGATAGGGGGACGAGGAGCGACAGCGACGGAGGGGGTTAAAGACTAATTAAGAATGAATAATTATCCAAATAACCAAATCATCAAATAACCAAGAAACCCAGAAACAAAATTGCGATAGCAATTTTGAGAAACAATCTTCAAATTTTCAAACACAAATTGAGCGTCGGCCTTAATTGGCGGGGTGCAGCGGCCGGTGCGCTGCGCGTTTGTTCTCCTTTTCGATGTTTGGAAGGAGCGCGAGGGTGGCTGGCGTGAAGTAGGCCTGCGCAAAACGCTCCCAAACATACGCCACGGCCATGGGCGACGGGTGCACCATGTCGTCGGCAAAAAAGCGGTAGTCGCGCAGTTCGTCGAGCACGATTTCGTAGGCAGGAAAATAATCGACATCGGGCAGTTGTTGGCAGAGTGCTTCCACGGCGAGCAGCAGCGTGGCTTTGCTCGTCTGGCTTTCGGTGGCCGAGCGGCGCAGGTAGCGTATCGGGCTCACCGATAGTAGCACTTTCAGCGTGGGATTGTGCCTCCGCAATATGGCGAAAAGTTGCGTGTAGCGTGCTACAATCTCGTTCACGGCGAGGCGGCGGCGCGCGAAACGGTTGTTGGGCACTTTGTGGCAGTTTGCCACCACTTTTCCTTCGAATTCGTACACCCAAGCCGAGCCAAACGTGATGACGAGCAAATCGGCTTCGAGCAGATGCTGGCACGCCACATCGAATCGCGCATTCATCTGTGCGACAGCCTTTTCAGCCGACGTGTCGGAGAAACTGCCGTGGTGCATCCAACTGTGCCAAAGTCCGCCGTATTCGAACAGTTCGTCGGCGGCGAACGGCCGTTTTTCGATCAAGCGTTCCAATGCCTGCGCAATCGACAGCGGGTTGTAAAGCACGCCAAACGGATTCACATTGCCTCGAAAACGGAAATCGAGCAGACGCTGCCCGATGTTTTCGGCGAAACACGAGCCAAGCAACACGAAGCGTGTGTCGTGGCTTATCCACGGTTGTGGTTCGATGGGAACTATAGTACGAAATTCCACGTGTGGGCTAATTTTTGGTTGATAAAAAGACAAATTTCCGATTGTGCCGATATCCCGTTTTCTCGCATTTTCTCACTCTATTATCGGGATTTTCATCACTTGCAAATTGGCATCGAGCCCATAGACGGTGGTGTCGGGCGCGAAATCGGGTGCGGCGAGGCTTGGCGTGTGGTCGAGGGCAGGGTAGCAAATGTTGCCCACATCGAGCAGCGTGCCGAAGAGCACCATCGACGAGGTTTTGCAGCCTTTGTGCTTGCGCAGGTTCGCCACTTTTTGCGGATTCATCTTTTCGTAACTGTCTGAATACCAGACAATCATCGGCACGTGATATTCGTACATGCTGCCGTTGTAGGTGCCGTGGAGCAGCAGGTGGCGGCTGTCGTCGAGCAGATTTTCGCCGTGGTCGCCAATGTAGAGCAGCAGACTTGGCTGGTCGCTCTGTGCGAGCAGGCTGATGGTGCTATCGAGAAAATAGTCGGTGTAGCCGATGGCGTTGTCGTACGAATTGACGAGAATGTTGCGTATCTCGTCGAGCAGCGGTTGGCTGTCGCGTTGTTCCACCACTTTTTTGATGTCCAACATCAGGGCTTCGATGTCGGGGCGGCTGTTCAGGTCGGGCTGAAATTGCGCCATCGCATGCGGATAACGGCAATTGTACTTGTAGTGGCAGCCCAGCGAGTGAAGCACCACAAACTGCGCCTGCTGTGCCGAGTCGACGAACGTGCGCAGATAGTCCAGCAAATCGATGTCGAAATGGCTGCCGTCCGACGGCATGTAGTGCGTGTAGTCGCACGTTTCGGATATGCGCATCAGAAATTGGTTGCCGAAACTTTGGTCGGCAATCCACGCTGTTTGGTAACCTCCTTCGGCAAATGCTTCGACCACGGATTTTTGGTGCATGTAGTCGGCGGCAGTCTGCGGCGTGGCTGGCGAGAGCATGAGCGGCACCGACACGGTGGTGAGGTTGGCTACGGCATACACGCTGTCGAACGCGATGAGGTTCGTGCGTTTTTGTAGGCGTGGTGTGGTGTTGCGCTCGTAGCCGTTGATGCCGAAGTTGCCGTAGCGCGCCGTTTCGCCTATCACCAGCACGATGGTTTGCTGTGGTTGGTTCGGGCGGGTGTGTATGCCGAACGAAAATTGGCCGAGTTGTTCGGTGGCGGCATCGATTTTTTGGCGCAAATCCACTATTTCGACGGTGTGGCGCAACAGGTTGAAGGGCAACAGCCGCATGTAGAGGTTGGCGTGCGGTCTCTCGTCGTCTATCTGGAAGAAAAACCGCAGGTCGTTGTTGTATGCGCTACGCAGCGAGCCAAACACCAGCAGGGCGCACAGCAGTTCGCCCGTCGCTACCGCCCGTCGGACTTGGCTATGGAGCAACGGCGTGTTTTCTATTTTGTTGAAAATCAGCCAGAAATAACCGACGAAAAACGCTACAGTTAGCACTATCGCAGGCCATGCTGTGGAGCAGAGTTCGAAAAATTCCCCCGGCTCGGCAATGAAAATGGTGTTGACAAACAGCAGCGACGTGGTGGCGTGGTACATGACAAGATGCACGCCCTCGACCAGCCCCAAAAGCAGTGTGATGCTGTGAAAAACGAAAAAGGCGCGCGCTTTCAGCACTAGGGCTGGCAACAAAATCCACATGATGCCGCACAGCAGATAGAGCGCACGCATCGCCACGCTGCCAAGGTCGGTGGCCGTGGTGGCTGCCAGCAGGTAAGGCACAAAAACGAGGAGTACAAGTGCCGCCCGCAAAAGCCGTTGTTGTTCGCCTTTTCGCATCTTTTCTCTCCGTGCGACAAGCCAAACGGGCGTTCCGTTGACGTCGCCTATCGAATGGTTATCGGTTGATAATCAGAATTTTGGTGGTTTCGTGCTGCTTGCCGTCGGGACTGAAACACATGGCCAGATAGATGCCCGTGGCCACACGTCCGCCACCACGACGATTGCCGTCCCAAGTGGCTATGCCGCCGTTCGAGATGGTCTCGTAAACCACATTCCCAGCGATATCGGTGATTTTCACACGCGTGTCGGTAACCAAACCGGTGATGGTAATCACGCCCGTGTAGTCCTCGCGCACAGGGTTGGGAAATGCATGCACGTTGTTGAATGTTTCGTTGCCTTCGGAAGCGTCCGATTGGTACGAAATCAGACCATTGCCCGTGCCGAAAAACACTTCGCCTGTCTTCTCGTTGATGCCGATGCTGATGATATTGTCCGACAGCAACGGGCTGTTTTCGCTGGTGAAGTGGTGAATGGTTTCGAGCCCGTCGTCCGACACGAGGAACACGCCGTTGGTTTCCGTGCCAATCCATTTGCGGTTCGAGCCGTCCACGGCAATGGCGTTTATCTGCACGCCGTCGAGCAGATAGTCGGCCAAGTTGGTGCCGTCGTTGCGCGGAATTTTGATGCGCGAGCAGGTGTAGTCGTCGTCGAAGGCTTTGGTCTGGTTGTTCAGCACGCAGATGCCGTCGCTCGTTCCCAACCACAGACGGTTGTCGTGGTCTTGCGCTATGCAGCGAAAGTTTGTCGGGGTGTAGCGGTTGCCATCTTGGTCGTAGAACGAGGTGAAAAGCCGCGTCAGGTCGTCCGACGTTTTGTCGGGCGTGCCGTTGTCGTAGAAGGTGAAAAGGGCGGTGTTGCTGCCGCTTGTCGAGCGCGGAATGAGCACCCATTTTTGGTTCGCATCTTGGTTCGATATGACGATGTCTTGCGGTGTTGATGCGTTTTTCACCGCACTAAATTTCACCGATTTTATCACGCCGTCGGGTTGGCGGTATTTTATTAGGCTCGAGGTCGGCTCCGACGAGCATACGTTCAGAAACCACAGATTGCCCTCTTTGTCGTAAGTCAAACCGTCGAGACGGTGATAATGGTAGTAGTCGGAAGTAGGCTTGCGCTGCGGATAGATGGTTTCTATGCCGCTGTTGTCGGCATTGTAGAGCCTGTATGGCTTGTCGCCGCGAAATTCGTAAAGTCCCATGCCGTAGGCGGCAACAAAAAAGTGCGTTTTGTCGTTCGGGTCGATGGCTACGTCCACAAAATCGATGGCATAGACGTATGGCGAGGTGTGTTTTTGCCGTGTTACGGCGTTTATTTCGCCCTGCGTGATGTTGGTCCAAGTGTTGTTTTCAAACATCATCACATGTCCCGGACGTTGATATTGTGCCGCCCATCGCCCGCCTGGCACCACATATATGCGCCCGTCGCTGTATTTGATGCGCCACGCATAGTTCACCGCTGGGCCGTTCGGACGGAATATGGCGGTGGCTCCTGTGGCTGGCGTTATGCGCGCTATGCCAGCCGCGTCGGCTGCTGTCCAAATTTGGCTCTCTACCGAGTCGTACACCGCCATGTAGATGCCGCTGTTTTCGAAGGTTTGGTCGCTTGTCGGTGTCAGCATCCGAAAGTTTGCTTGTCGGCTCACAAACATGCGTTCGCCGTCGGTGTTGATGGCTACGATATCGTCGCTATATCTGTTCCAACCGCCTGCGCTGCGTTTGTACAGCACGCTGTCGCTCTGTAGCAGATAGAGTTCGTTTTTGTAAACCACGGTGCGTTTGTTGGTTTTGGGCGTGGGCGTGGCTATCGCTGTCCAATTTTCGAAATTTGCCAGATTCACGCCCGTGGTTGGCGCGGTCATCACGGCGTTGGACGTAGTGGCGTACCAGCGGCCGTCGCATTCGGTGAGCGCAAGCACCGCAGTGTTTTCGCCGCCTGCACCGATGATGTAGGTGTCGGCCACTTCGCGCTTGCCGAGGTCGAGTTTCATGATACCAAAATCGCACGAAAAGTAGGCTGCGTTCCCCGAACAGTAGATGTGGTTGATGGCTTTGCTGCCCGCCATGTTTTTGCGGTACAGGTCGGTGATGTTGTAGGTGTTGCCGTTGGTCAGCAGGTCGATGTTCGAGTTGGCATAAGCCACGACGAGCGTCTGCATCTCGTCCGAATAGGCGATGTTGACGATGTTGTTGTCGCTCAATCCCGATATTTTCGACATCAGTTCTACGGCGTTATCGTCTTTGCCCACGGCGAATAGCGCGCCGTTGCTCACGCCATACACTTTGTCGGGCGTTTGGGCTATGATTTGCGTGTTCGAGTAGGCCAAATGCGTGCGCCAGCCGCCCATGAGTTGCTGTTCGGCGGCCACAGAGAGTGCCATCGCACACAATGCCGCTATGGTGGTGATTCGTTTCATCGATCAGGTGTTTTTATGTTTCAACAAAAAATGGTTCAATTGTTGTATGGCGCGCCCACGGTGGCTGATGGCGTTTTTTTCGTCGGCGGTCATCTCTGCAAAGGTCTTGTCCGAGCCGTCTGGCACGAACAGGCAGTCGTAGCCAAAACCGCTTTCGCCACGCTCGCTCTCCAAAATGCGCCCCGTAACAATGCCTTCGAACAGGTGCGTTTCGCCGTCTGCTATCAGCGCCACGACGGTGCGAAAACGCGCCTTGCGATTGGTTGCGCCCTGCAGCCGTTCGAGCAGTTTTTGGCGGTTTTTGGCAGAATCCGATGGCTCACCAGCGTAGCGTGCCGAATAGATGCCAGGCTCGCCGCCGAGTGCCTCTACTTCCAAGCCGGTGTCGTCGGCAAAACAATCGACGCCGTAGCGCGTATGCACAAACTCGGCCTTCTGAAGCGCATTCTCCTGCAACGTGCAACCCGTTTCGGGAATCTCGTCGTGGCAACCGAGGGCATCTAACCCCGCCCAATCGGCCGCATCGCACAGCGTGGCACGCACTTCGTCCAACTTGTGCGCATTGTGTGTGGCGAAATAGAGTTTCGTGTGTGGCATAATCCTGCGTTTTGGTCGCAAATAGTTTGGCAAAGATACAAAAATCAAACCGAAAATGCGCCATTTTTTTATGTCGATTGGTATATTTGCACGCTTTTTGTATCTTTGTGGAACGAAACACGATGCAAATATGGGAAAAAATGTAAAGCCCAACGGACATAATTGCCACAAACCCAACCTGATGGCGGCGTTGCTGCAAATTTTTTCTGAAACGCCCAACAAAACGCTGAACTACAAGCAGTTGGCATACGCGCTTGGGTTGCGCACCGATGCACAAAAACGGCTGGTTGTGGCGGCACTCGACGAGTTGTGCGCACAAGGCACATTGGTGCAGGTGGCCGTTGGAAAATATCGACTCAATCTACGCCAAAACTACATCACCGGCACGCTCGACCGCCAAACGGTGGCCAAAAAGACCTACCTCGTGCCCGACGACGGTGGCGAACCCGTGTTCGTGGCCGAACGGAGCATGGGCTGCGCCCTCAATGGCGACCAGGTGCGCCTGCTGCTCTTCCCGCGCCGCAAGGGACACGAACCCGAAGGCGAAGTGGTGGAGGTGCTTCATCGCGCCAAAAACGAATTCGTGGGCATTCTCGAGGTGAAATCGTCGGCAGCCTTTCTCAATGTCGATCGCAAACAGTTGGTGCACGACCTCTTCATTCCGCTCGACCGACTGCATGGCGGCCGCGATGGGCAAAAATGCGTGGGGCGCATCGTCGAATGGAACGATAAAGCCAAAAATCCCATCGGCGAAATCGTCGAGGTGCTGGGCAATGTGGGCGACAACGAAACCGAAATGCACGCTATCTTGTCGGAATTCGGATTGCCATACAGTTATCCCGAAGAGGTCGCGGCAGCCGCCGAAAAAATCGACGCTGGCATCACTCCCGAAGAGATTGCCCGCCGCATCGATATGCGCCAAGTTTGCACCTTCACCATCGACCCGCGCGATGCCAAAGATTTCGACGACGCACTCTCCATTCGCCGCCTCGACAATGGCCTGTGGGAGGTGGGTGTGCATATAGCCGACGTTACGCACTACGTGCACCCCGACGACATCATCGACCAAGAGGCCTACGCACGCGCCACATCGGTCTATCTCGTCGATCGCACCGTGCCGATGCTCCCCGAACGCCTCTGCAACGGCATCTGCTCGCTCCGACCCAACGAAGAAAAACTGGCCTACGCCGTCCTCTTCAAAATGGACGACGATGCCAACGTGCAAGCCTACAAAATAGCACGCACCGTCATCTGCTCCAACCGCCGCTTTACCTACGAAGAGGCGCAACAACGCATCGAAACGGGCGAAGGCGACTATGCCGACGAACTTCTATCGCTCGACAAATTAGCGAAAATACTGCGAAAAAAACGCTTCGCCAACGGTGCCATCGCCTTCGAGCGCGTCGAAACACGTTTCGAAATCGATGCGACGGGCAAACCGCTGAGCGTCTATTTCAAAGAGTCGCAAGATGCCAACAAACTCGTCGAGGAGTTTATGCTTTTGGCCAACAAAACCGTGGCTACGCACATCGGCAAACCAAAAAAACGCGGCGAAACGCCCAAAACGTTCGTCTATCGCATACACGATGTGCCCAATCCCGACAAACTCGAAAATCTGTCGCAATTCATCAAACGGTTTGGCTACAAACTGAAAACCACCGGCCGCCACACCGACGTGTCGTCGTCCATCAACCATCTGCTGGATCAGGTGCAGGGTGCCAAAGAGCAAAATCTGATAGAAACGCTCGCCATTCGCTCCATGGCCAAAGCGCAATACAGCACCCAAAACTGCGGACACTACGGCTTGGCGTTCGACTACTACACGCACTTCACCTCGCCCATTCGCCGCTATCCCGATATGATGGTGCACCGCCTGCTGACACGCTATCTCGCCGGCGGAACAAGCGTCGATGCCGACACGTGGGAAACCTATTGCAAACATAGCAGCGACATGGAACAGCTGGCCGCCAACGCCGAACGCGCCTCGATAAAATACAAACAGGTGGAGTTTATGCGCGACCACATCGGGCAGGTGTACGACGGCGTCATTTCGGGCGTTACCGAATGGGGTATCTACGTGGAACTGAACGAAAACAAATGCGAAGGCATGGTGCCCGTGCGCGACCTCGGCAACGATTACTACCTGTTCGACGAGAAAAACTATTGCATCGTCGGACGCTCGTCGGGACGAAAATTCCAACTGGGCGACCCGCTCACCGTGCGCATCGCCCGTGCCGATTTGACCAAAAAACAACTCGATTTCCAATTGGTGGGTCAATATCGATAAAAGGCAAAAATGCATGCAAAATGCAGTACATTGTATGACTGATGTATAAACATTGTATAAACAAAATTAACCCTTAAAAAAACAACATTATGAAACAGAAAATCATCGAAGCGTCTATCGTAGCCGTAGCCATCGTAGTGCTCGGCATCTGCCTGAAAGCAGGCATCGACAACTATGCCTATCGCGACCGCAGCGTGTCGGTGCGTGGACTGGCCGAAACAGATGTGCCAGCCGACCATGTTACCTGCCCGCTCGTGTTCAAAGAGTCGGGCAACGACCTGCTGCAACTCTACAACGTCATCAACACCAAGAGCCAAGCCATCATCAATTTTGTGGTCGAAAACGGCATCGATCGTGCCGACATCACCATATCGGCACCCGAAGTGGTGGATATGCAGACCGAACGCTACAACAACAACGAAAACCTGCGCGCTCGCTACATCTGCACCGCCGTCGTTACTATCTCGTCCGACAAGGTCGATGCTGTGCGCGACCTGCTGCAACGCCAGAGCGAACTGCTCAAAAAGGGCATCGCGCTTTCGGGCGACGACTACCGCTACCAGACCACCTACGACTTCACCAAACTGAACGAATTGAAGCCCGAAATGATTGAAAACGCCACGAAAAACGCTCGCGCCGCCGCCGAAAAATTCGCTGCCGACAGCGGAAGCAAACTGGGCGGCATCAAACACGCCTCGCAAGGCCTCTTTTCGGTCGATAGCCGCGACGCCAACACGCCCTTCATTAAACATGTACGCGTGGTTACAATGGTCGAATACTATTTACGTTAATCAGTGTGAAAGTGAGAAAGTCTATAAAGTGAGAAAGTTTGTAAAGTGAAAAGTCTATAAAGTTGAAAAGTTGGGACGTGGCACGTTATGTCCGAGTTGAAAAATAATTCAATGGCTCAATTAAACTTTGGCGACGTTTTTTGATGCGAGTACGGCATTGGGTGGCGAGTGTCAAAAATCAGGTTTTGTGTTTCGAAAAAGCATCGTCAGTGTTTGAGCGCAGCGAGTTTTGACGATGCCGAAACCAAAACCGCCAATTTTTGGCAACGCTCGCGCCCAGCCGGCGACTTTTCTTTGGTTCGTTTCTTTTGGTCGTCAAAAGAAATGAACGGAAAAATAACGCTAACGGATTGCAAATTTTCGCAAAATAATTTTGCCGTTTGGCGCAAGAACGCTATATTTGTAGCGTTCAAACGGCGCATTGGCGCAACGTAGCCGACCGCTCCGATTCCGTCGGGACGGTGGGCGAAGCAGTTGATTTGGGATTGAGCGTGGCCTACGGGTTGATTTTCAATACATACAGCATACACATCATTGGCGACTACCGTTTCGATGGTCGCTCTGTACGTCCCATTTGCCCATGAATACCATTGAACCGAAAGAATTGAACATCGCTGAGCGTGCCGAGTGCGCCCAAAACTATTTTCGCGCAGGCTACAATTGCGCCCAATCGGTCTATATGGCCTACGCCGACCTGTTTGGCATGGATACCGATTTGGCGGCCAAGGTGAGCGCGCCGCTCGGTGGCGGTATGGGTCGCCTGCGCGAGGTGTGCGGCGCTTGCAGCGGCATGTTTTTGGTGGCCGGCTTGGCCATTCCGGCCAACAATCCGCAGGACAAAGCCGCCAAAGCCGCCAACTACAAGATGGTGCAGGATTTGGCCGCCGATTTTCGTGCCGAAAACGGCTCTATCATCTGCCGCGAACTGCTCGGACTCGACCACAAATCCGATGCTCCCACGCCCGAACCACGCACCGACGACTACTACAAAAAACGCCCCTGCGTCGAATTGGTGCGCATTGCAGCCCAAATAGTGGGCGAAAAATTGCGCCATTTGCAAATCGACGAAAAAAACGCTACATTTGCAAACGGATATTGAGTTATGCGCATCTTGATTCAACGCGTCGCACACGCTTCGGTAACCATCGACGGCCAACTGAAATCGAAAATCGACCGTGGCTTGCTGGTGTTGCTGGGCATCGAAGAGGCCGATGGCGAAGCCGACATCGACTATCTGACGGGCAAACTCGTCAATCTGCGCATCTTCCCCGACGAGGCCGGCGTGATGAACCGCTCGCTCGTCGATGTGGGTGGCGAACTGCTCGTTGTGAGCCAATTTACGCTCTATGCGCAGACGGCCAAAGGCAACCGCCCGTCGTACATACGCGCCGCCAAAGCCGATGTCGCTGTGCCGCTCTACGAACGGTTTTGCACCGTGGCTACGCAAAAGTTGGGGCGAACGGTGCAAACAGGCGTTTTCGGTGCCGATATGCAGGTGCAACTGCTCAACGACGGCCCCGTTACCATTTGGATCGATTCCAAAACGAGATAATTCATTGTAAAACAAATAATCAACCTAAAAAAACGAACCCATGGAAAAAATGAAAGAACTCTACGCGCAGTACAACTGCAATCTGAACGATGACGAAGTGCGCGTTGCTGTCGCAAAAATCGTGGCCGACAATTTCGACCGCAACAACAATCGCGAAGTGTGGAAAAAGTGCCTCAATTCCATCGATTTGACCTCGCTCAACGGCACCGATACCGAAGAAAAAATCGGCACGATGATGCAACGCGTGAACGATTTCAAGACGAATTTCCCCGAACTGCCCAACGTGGCCGCCGTGTGCGTCTATCCGGCTTTGGTGCCTGTGTCGCGCGCTGTGCTCGATCGTGAGAATGGCGTTCATATCGCTGCTGTGGCGGCTTGCTTCCCCGCATCGCAGTCGTTCATCGAAGTGAAGGTGGCCGAAACAGCCATGACGGTGAAAGCTGGTGCCGACGAAATCGACGTGGTCATCTCGATAGGCAAATTTTTCAGCGGTCTGCACAGCGAAGTGTACGACGAACTGCGCGAACTGAAAGCCGCCTGCGGCAAAGCCCATCTGAAAGTGATTCTCGAAAGCGGCGCAATGCACAACGCCGTGGAGGTGAAACAGGCCTCGCTGCTGGCTATCGCTGCTGGAGCCGATTTCATCAAAACATCGACGGGCAAAACCGAACCGGCCGCCACGCTCGAAGCCGCCTACGTCATGTGCGGTGCCATCAAGGAATACTACGAGAAGACGGGCATCAAAATCGGTTTCAAACCTGCTGGCGGCGTATCGACTACCGACGAGGCCGTGAAGTTCTACAGCGTGGTGGAAGCCGTGCTTGGCAAAGAGTGGCTGAACAACAAACTGTTCCGCTTTGGCGCAAGCCGCTTGGCCAACAACCTGCTCACCAGCATCGAAGGCAAGGAAGTGAAATACTTCTAATGTGGCTTGGCCAATTGATTTTCTCCGATTGGCGCACATTTGAAAAAGCCCCTGAATCAAACTTGGTTCAGGGGCTTTTCGGTTTTATGCAATCATTGGTTTAAGTTACTGAATGCTGATTGTAAAGGTGTAATCGATGGCTACAAATGCCTTTAAGGTCGTTCCCGCAGGAAGGTTTACTTCTCTGTTTGAGGCAAGTACGGCATCGTCGTCGCTCTCGAAAACGATGTCGCGCGGTTCAAATTCTATCGAACGTCCGTTGAAGGCCGTTGTCGATACTGGATGGAAAATGATTTGACCGTTCGAACCGCTTAATACGCGCGCTTCCCTTGTCGTAACCTGCACTTCGGCCTCTGCCCCTTTTGATATTAGCACGGTTTCGCCGTCATCGTCGTATATGTCGGAGCCGACAACGCATGGGACTACGGTTGTCGTTCGGTAATTTAGCGATGAAATCGCTTGCGTTGTTTTCATTGACACAACGGTTCCGGCCGAAAGCGTAACTTTTTTCTTCTCGGTTTGCGCCATACACACAAGTGGAAGCAGGCACAGACTGCAAAATAGTATTTTTTTCATTGTTTAGGCGTTGAAAGATGATGAAAACGCCTTGTCGGGACGACGGCAAGGCTTGCTCTATCGGAACTGTTACTTTGTAAATTCAATGACGATTCCACTCACGATAATGGCACTTTCGTACTTTGTGAGGCCAAGTCCCAAAAGCGGGGCTTTTTCGCGATTGACCTGTTCCATCGTTACATTTACAAGTGCTTGGGAACCTTTCAAGTTCGCCTCTTTCACCAAAGCAGCATAAGCGCTTTGTTGCAGTTGTTTGGCGTCAAATTTCATTTTTTGTGCGAATACGACATGCGTTTGCACATGTTTTACCACTTTGTAGTTGGCTTCGGACAGAACCACTTGCGTTTGGTTCATGTTCAAGTTCGACGAACTGTTCAGGTATCTGCCCGTCGAGCAACTTGTGAAGCAGAGTGTTGTAAATGCGGCTATGCCCAAAATTACTTTTTTCATGATTGTTTTTGTGTTTTGTGCCTCATCGTCTCCTCGTTTGGCGGTTAAAATTTGGATATAAAAAAAGCGTGGAGACATTGTTTATTCTTTTCGAGGTATCGGCAAACACCCTGCACTAACAAACAATCTCACCACGCTGCCTGCCTGCTCCTCAAGGAGCGACAAGAGCGCAGTCGTCCGGATTGTCCCAGTGCATTTCGTAAATTTTGCCGATTTTCGAAAAAGGGAAACAAACGCTTATGTCTGCTGAACCAAAACGGCCTCCGCCGCTTTTGCGCGGTTCAGCGCTGCAAAGATACGCATTTTTTTGCTTTTTCACACAAATTTCACACAAAAAAGTGTATTTTTGTGGTAGTTAACCTTTCCAATGTTTTTGTTATGAAAAAATTTGCTCTGTTTCTTGTCGTGTTGCTCTGTGTTGGTTGCGACAAGGTGGCGACCGTGGCCGATAGCGACGCGATGCGCCTTTGGGTTTGGGTGCAATGCACCAGCACGTCGGATTTGAACGCCGTGGCCGACGATTATCTGCGCTCGCTCACACCGCAGGACGGCGAGCCCGCACTGACTTTTGGCACAGATTGCGACTATCTGTTGGTCGATTTTTTCGATACCGAATTTCGGTTTCGGCGCGAGGCGGGGCGCTTCCCAGCCTACGACGACGAAGAGGCTTGGCTCGCGCGGCTCGACAAGGCAACGTGCGAACACTTCGCGCGCCGTGTTTACCAAACCGACATGACCGATTGGGACGAAACTTGGGGCGAAGCCAACCTTGCCGCCGTCGCCAAACTATCGGACAGAAAATTTGCCTCGGCCATGCGAAAAATCTACCGTGGCTACATCGAGTGTATGCAAAAAAATACCGATGAAACCGTGCATTTTTTAGGTTACAGCAACCGAACGACTGCCGACGACCATTTCGCATTTGGCGTGTACGATTTGCTCTACAGCGTGAACAACGACTTCTATGTGCGCCTCTGGTTTGTGCAACACGACGACGGCACCTACGAACGTGCCGTGCGCGACACTGGCCCATCGCTCTACGATGTGCTGAAATAACGCTCCGTCGGTGGCGGTTGTGGTGTGTGCAGCGTAACGGCTTTTTTCGTAACTTTGTGAGCCGTTTCGTGAGGCTTTTCTTCGTATGGAAATCGTTTCCGACATACATGCGCTCAACTGCAAAACCTACGCAACCATCGGCTTTTTCGATGGTGTGCATCGTGGCCACCGCTTTCTGCTCGAGGCGTTGAAGGCGCGCGCCGCAAGTGCTGGTCTGCCGTCGCTGGTGGTGTCGTTTGCCGACTCGCCAGCGCGGGTGCTTTCGCCCGATGCGCAGGTGCAATTGCTCACCACGCCACTCGAAAAGATGGCGCATTTTCGCCAAATCGGTGTCGATTACTGCCTCATGCTCGACTTCAACGAACAATTGGTCGGGCTTACGGCCGCACAATTTCTCACGCTCTTGCGCGACCGTTTTGGCGTGCAGCGGCTGTTGCTGGGCTACGACCACCGTTTTGGCTGCGACGGTTTGCGCTCGCTGGCCGACTATCGGCGTGTGGCCGACGGGCTTGGCGTGGCGTTGGAGCAGGCGCAGCCCTTTTCTGTTGATGGCCGTGTGGTTGGGTCGCGCGTCATACGTCGGCTTCTGGCCGACGGCAGCGTGGAGCAGGCCAATGCGTTGCTTGGCTACGACTACACGCTCACGGGGCGCGTGGAGCATGGGCATGCCATCGGGCGCACCATCGGTTTCCCGACGGCCAATTTGTCGGTTTCGCCACGCAAATTGCTGCCCAAGAATGGCGTTTATGCCGTCGAAACGATGCTCGAAGGGGCTGCCTACAAAGGTCTGCTCAACATCGGCATGTGCCCTACCGTTTCGGGCGATTGCCGGACGATAGAGGTGCATATTGTCGGTTTTTCGGGCAATGTCTACGGACAAAATCTCACGGTAGCGGTGCGCCGCCGCCTGCGCGACGAGCAAAAATTCGAGTCGCTCGAAGCGTTGGAACAACAAATCGAAATTGACAAAAAACGCCTTTTCATCGATGAATTTTAAGGTTTCGATAGCGATTTTGGGCTTGGCAGCCCTGCTGACTTCGTGCGCGGTGCGCAAGCAGACGCCCACGCCTGCTCCGCCTGCCCAACCGACGGTCGATACTACGTTTTTGCCCGCCTTTTCGCCCGAAGTGCTGTATGTCGTGGCGCGCGAGTACGAATTGCGTGGCGACAGCGCGACCGAGTCGCTGACCGACTACATAGACCGCCGTTTGGAGCAACTCTATCCGCAAACGGCCTATCGGGGCGTTTCGGCCAAATTGCTCGGATTGCTCGATGTGAAAAAAACGCCATTTCATCGGCAAATTTCGCTGAATCGCGAATATAATTTCACGCCCGAAACGGATACGGTTCATACGTTTGTTTCCGAAGCCGACGAAGCCGCGTTTATGTCGCTTTCGCCCGATGAAAAGGCCTATTTCGACTTTCTGAACGCCTTGGCGCGCGGCACGGCTCCGATGACACTTGCGCAGTTGGTGGCCGACTCCACAGCGCGCGATTCGTTGGGCGTGCTGCCCAGCGAGTCGTGGCTCGACGGCGAAAATGCGCTTTTGGCCGGCTTGTTGTCGCAGGGCGCATACGCCTTCTACAGAGTGGTGCAGAGCAAGTCGCGCGCCGAACTTTTGGCGCAACGCTACTACGGCGAAAACTCCAAAAATGGCCATCGCGGCGATGCGTTCAAACACATGCTGGTGAACGTGCTTTTGCGCCGCTATGTGGGCGAGGCCGCCGCCACGCTCATCATGGACGTGTATTGGGAAGGCCGCGGTTCGAACGCGCCGTGCGACAAATACATGGATTTGCACAACAACTATGTGGGGCGGCATGCGCACTACCACACATTTGTGGCCGATGACGACCACGACTGGGAAGGCTGGGCGCGGCGCGTGCTGATATTCGTCGAGGACACGGGCAACGCCACCTTCGAACCGTGGGACAAATCGATGCCCACCATGCAGATACGCGAAAGCGAACAGACGGCCGACCCCACGAAATACATCTATTGGAACCCTGATGCAGAATAACGACGAAAAAAAACGATTTTTTATTCGTTTTTGCAAAATAATATCTAATTTTGCGCGCAGAAAATCTTAACATTTTAATTAACAAACAACTATGAAAAAAATGTTTTTTGCAGTCGCTGCTCTGGCTCTGATTTTTGCCGGCTGCGACAAGGACGATGATCCAAAGAAAGATCAAACTCCAGAACCATTGGAAATCGAGTCCACTGGCTATCTGCTCACCGTGGCTGTTGTCAACAACGCTTTCGACGAAATTGGCGCAGGCGTGCGTAGCGTAGAAACAAAAAGCAATGCACCCGCTTTGGTGGCCAAGGCCAGCGGAACCCGGACAGTCGAGCCGAAAGTAACTGTGACTTACGACGAAAATCAGTACGAATTTCCAGTAACCGTTACGGTCGATTATGGCGACGAAAACGTGCTTGGTCGCGACGGCCGTCAGCACCGTGGCAAACTGATAGTAAAAGCCAGCGGCCCGTACGAAGCCCAAGGCACTGCTATGGTTGCCAAGTTCGACAATTGGTATGTGGAGGACATCAAGATAGAGTGCGACTCGATGAGCGTCAAAAACATTGGCCGCGATGCCAACAATCTCTGCAAATTCGAGGTCGAAGGCAATTTTGTAGCCTCTAACGAGGACAACAGAATCGAATTCTCCGAAAAAACCACGCGCACTTGGACTGTTGGCGAGGGCGAAACCGACGTTACGAAACACACCTATTCCATCACGGGCGGGCAAAACGGCAAAACGGACGACGGCTACGCATACAGCATCGACATCGTCAGCAGCGACCCCATGGTAGTGAATGTTGGCACGCGCTATCCGACGAGCGGCACGCTTAAGTTTACCATTCCTTCGGCCATGATTTCGGAGATAGGAATGTTTACCGAAGCACAAGCCGTGTGGTTGAAAGTTCTTTTCCCCGACAAATTCCCGTTCTATCTCGTGTTTGTCGGCAACAACCAAGCCAAACTGCGTTACGAATATACGCACAATGGGCAGACCGCCAATCCCGAAACCTCTCCATTCGATTTGAACGATTTTTAATCGACCCACGATAGACAAAAACAGGCGCACTTTTCGGTGCGCCTGTTTTGTCTTTAATTAAGAATAAATAATGAACAATAATTTAGAACAAAGAGCAAAGAGCAAAGACAATTTATTAGTAGCAAGACACAAGTCGCAAGAGGTTATAGGTGAGAGGTTATAGATAATTAGGAGTGAGGGATTAGGAGTTATTGGGCGCAATTCTGTCCCTCTGCCGAGCGCAGCGAGGATAGGGGGACGAGGAGCGAAGCGACGGAG
>CAVKQB010000008.1:0-56950 GCA_963658575.1 Leyella stercorea
TGGCGTTTATTCTATCGAATTTCGCTCTATTGCCCTATGGTCGGGCGTTGTGGAGAATATCGGACTCGAACCGACGACCCTTTGATTGCGAACCAAATGCTCTACCAACTGAGCTAATCCCCCATCGTTTTCGTGCCGCAAAGGTAACACTTTTTTTGTTTGCAACCAAACGGCACCAAAACGTTTTGCCTAATGGCGCAATTGTGCCAAATTCTCGCGCAATGTTTTCAGTTTGCTCTCGGCATCGAACTGCTTTTTACGCTCATTTTCAACCACTTCAGGCTTGGCGTTGGCCACAAATTTCTCGTTGCCGAGTTTTTTCATTACCGAAGCCAAAAAGCCTTCCAAATAGGCGATGTCGGCCTCCATTTTCTTGATTTCGTCGTCGATGTCGATGAGATTGTCGAGCGGAATGGCAAATTCCGTCGTGCCAACCATAAATGTGGCTGCTGTCGCATTTTTTTCGGCACGCGCAATGCCCGACAAATGGCACATTTTCGCAATCACCGCATCGTAGTCGGTGCAATGCTCGCCCGCAGTGATTTGCAGCGACAACACCTCTTTGTTGGCGATGTTGCGCTCCAAACGCACCGAACGCACGCCAGCGACTATCTCTTTCACCTTTTCAAATTCCGACAAAAGTTTTTCGTCCGTCGCATGCGCTTTGGGTTGCTGCGCCACCATGATGCTTTCGCCAGCCTTGCGTTCGGCGAGCGACTGCCAAATCTCTTCGGTGATGAACGGCATGAACGGGTGGAGCAGTAGTGTCAGTTGTTCGAAGAAACCGATGGTGGCCGCATACGTCTGCGCATCGATGGGTTGCTGATAGGCGGGCTTGACCATCTCCAGATACCAACTCGAAAATTCGTCCCAGAAGAGTTTGTAAACGGTCATCAACGCCTCGTTCAGGCGGTATTTTTTGAAATCGTCGTCGAGTTTGGCCACGGTGGCGTTCAGTTTTTCGCCAAACCAGCGAATGGCCACGCGCGCCGATTCGGGCTGCTCGCCTTCGGCCACTTGCCAGCCTTTCACCAAGCGCAGGGCATTCCAAATTTTGTTGTTGAAATTGCGCCCTTGCTCGCACAGACTTTCGTCGAACAGAATGTCGCTGCCGGCCGGCGCACACAGCAGAATGCCCATGCGCACGCCATCGGCACCGTATCGCTCAATCAAATCGAGCGGATCGGGACTGTTGCCGAGTTGCTTGCTCATCTTGCGTCCCAATTTGTCGCGCACGATGCCCGTGAAATAGACGTTGCGGAATGGCATTTCGCCCTGATATTCGTAGCCGGCCATAATCATGCGCGCCACCCAGAAAAAGATGATGTCAGGCCCCGTTACCAAATCGGAAGTGGGGTAGTAGTAGCGTATCTCTTCGTTCCCCGGATTGTTGATGCCGTCGAACAGCGAAATCGGCCACAGCCACGACGAGAACCATGTGTCCATACAGTCGGGGTCTTGCCGCAAATCGTCTATCGAAAGCGGATAATCGACCTTCGCCAACGCTTTTTGGTAGGCCTCTTCCTTCGTTTCGGCCACCACAAATCCGCCTTTTGGCAGGAAATAGGCCGGAATCCGATGCCCCCACCACAATTGCCTACTGATGCACCAATCCTTGATGTTTTCCAACCAATGACGATAGGTGTTTTTGTATTTGGCGGGATAAAAGTTCAGTTCGCCATTCTCGACGGGCGGCAAGGCCATCGCTGCGAAATGCTCCATTTTCAGGAACCATTGCATCGAGAGTTTTGGCTCGATCGGCACGTTTGTGCGCTCCGAAAAACCGACGTTGTTCACATACGGCTCCACTTTTTCGAGCAGACCGGCGGCCGCCAAATCTTTCTCTATTTGTTCGCGCACAGCGAAACGGTCCATGCCCACATACATGCCGGCGGCTTCGCTCAACGTGCCGTCGTCGTTGAATATGTCGATGCTCGGCAGATTGTATTTCTCGCCCAACATGTAGTCGTTCACGTCGTGCGCCGGCGTAACTTTCAGGCAGCCTGTGCCAAATTCCACATCGACGTAAGTGTCCTCGATGACTGGAATGACGCGGTTCACCAGCGGCACAATCACTTTTTTGCCTTTCAGCCAAGCGTTTTTCGGGTCGTTCGGATTGATGCACATGGCCGTGTCGCCCATAATCGTCTCGGGACGCGTGGTGGCCACCACAGCGAATTTGTCCTTTTCGCCTTCGACAAAATAGCGCAAATAGTACAATTTTCCCTGATGTTCCTTGAATATAACCTCTTCGTCCGAGAGGGCAGTCTTGGCCTGCGGGTCCCAATTCACCATACGCACGCCACGGTAAATCAGCCCTTTGTCGTAAAGGTCGCAAAACACTTTGATGACACTCTTCGAACGTTTTTCGTCCATCGTGAAGGCGGTGCGGTCCCAATCGCACGAAGCACCGAGTTTGCGCAACTGCTTCAAGATGATGCCGCCGTACTCTTCGGTCCAAGCCCAAGCGTGTTTCAAAAACTCTTCGCGCGTCAAATCGCTCTTTTTTATGCCTTGTTGCGCCAAACGAGCCACCACTTTGGCCTCCGTGGCAATGGAGGCGTGGTCGGTGCCAGGCACCCAACAGGCGTTTTTGCCCGTCATGCGCGCACGACGCACCAAAATGTCCTGAATCGTGTTGTTCAGCATGTGCCCCATGTGCAGCACGCCCGTAACGTTCGGCGGCGGAATAACTATGGTGTAAGGCTCGCGCCCATCGGGTTTCGATGCGAATAGTTTATTGTCCAACCAATACTGATACCATTTGGCCTCGACATCGGCCGGATTGTATTTGCTTGCAAGTTCCATCTTTTTTAGGGAATTTTTTGTTTCTGAAATAACGTGCACGAAGAGATATTGCTTCTTTCTCAACAATACCCATTCGCAATCTCAAATCGCCTGATAATCAGCGATATGCTTCGTTGCTGCTGACACTCACAATGCCATCGACGACAAACTTACTAACACCGCGCCAGGGCAGGGGAGCGATGTACTCTTTGTAGTGCAGTTCCACCCATTTGCCGCTGCAACGCATCAGCGAATCGGCCACGGCTTCGTCCTCCACCGAAAACTGAAACTCGTTCGACTCCAACGCGCCTGCCGTCTTGCTGCGCAAACCGCTCTGAATGAGTTTGCCCTCATAGGTCTTGAAAATGTAGCCCTTATGCACAAAATAGTTCAACTGACCCGCCTTCACGCCGTCGTCGGCCAACGGAAAATAGAAATAAACGTAGCAAAACGCCGCCAAAACCAGCACCAAAACGGTGCTCGTAATGGAAATAACTTTTGTTTTAGTTCTCATAATTCAAAACAATTTTCTCTTTGTACGAAATGCAAAATTACGCTTTTTTTCGCAATAAAACACCGATTACAAGCCAACAAAAGGGCAAAAAAACAAAAAAGTTTTTGTATCTCACACTTTTTTTGTAACTTTACCATCGGAAAAAGCCATTTTCTCATGAAAGATACTCTGATTACAATCGCTATCCGCAGCCTCGAACAGGCGCAGAAACTCGCCGAAAAGTTGGAACTCGCCGGCATCAAAACACAACTGAACGACGTGGACGAAAGGCACGAAAAAATCGGCGTTGGTGTGCGCGTGCGTATCGACGAAAACGATTTGCCCGATGCCCTGAAAATCATCGAAAACGTTGATAGTCAGCCACAAACGACCGCCACCGACGAAAAACGGCACATGCTCGTGCCCATCGATTTTTCCGATTACTCGATGCGCGCCTGCGAAGTGGCTTTCAATATCGCCTATGCGCTCGGCAACTGCGAACTGGTGCTGCTGCATGCCTACATCGTGCCGAAATCGTTCGTAACCATCGCCGGACATCGGGCTGTGGTCGCCGCCGACAAAGAGAATATGCGCCATTTCATGGCCAGACTCGAAGGCGATATGAAAAATCTGACACAAAAAATACGCCAACGCATTGCCGGCACAAAACTCGCCAACATCAAATTTTCCATCACAACGGTGGACGGCGTTCCCGAAGAAAGCATCATCAACTACTGCGAAAAACACACGCCATTGCTCATCGTGATGGGCACGCGCGGCAAGGACAAAAAAGAGGAAGACCTCATTGGCAGCGTTACCGCCGAAGTCATCGAACACGCCACCGTGCCGGTTTTGGCTATCCCAGAAGACTCTGATTTACAGATACTTAACAATAACGCTCCCAAGAAAATTCTGTTTGCCACCAATTTCGACGACCGCACACTCATTTCGTTTCGTCGCATGATGGAACTGCTCAAAGGCTTGAATATCAGCTTGTTGATAGCGCATTTCGAGGACAAGCACGACGATTGGAACGCTATAAAATTGGCAGGACTCAAAGATTTTTGCCGCCAAAATTATCCGAACATGCAAACGGAATGCGTCATCGTTTCGGGCAAACAAAATCCGCTCGATGCGTTCGACGCGTTAGTTTCAGAGCACCACATCGATGTGATAGCCTTGAACACGCACAAACGCCGACTGTTTGCGAGCCTGTTCAACCCAAGCATCGCACGCAAAATGGTGTTTCACGCCCGCACACCGATATTGGTTTTCCACAGTTGACGGAGCGCGCGTTTCGAAACAACGTTTTTCCGGCTTTTATTTTCAGCGGATTTCGCGTATTCGCCCGTGAGATGGCCGTTGCACAACGCTTTTTCTGCGCTCAAAACCATACAATGAAATAAATTGCCCGTTTGTCTTATAATTGGTATTATGTTAAATAAGTAATTTCGGAACGGACAATCGGCAAAAAAAAGATGGCGACGCTACTTGGGTAACGTCGCCACTCTGTTGTTGTGGTAAGATGCTGATTTACAACGCTTTTATGCGTGCATTCACCTCTTCGTACTTCTTCATGTAAGCATTGTCGGTGCGCGACAGTTTGTAGTAAATCGAACGCAACGTGCGCAGGTTGTCTGCATCGGTTGGGTTCTGTTCGGCGGCTTTTTCGAAATAAGGCAACGCCTGTTTGAACAACTCAATGGCTTGATTTTGAAGCATGTCGGCCACTTTCATGTCGCGTGCCATCACCGATTTTTCTTCGAGTGCAGCTGCACGAATGTAAATCATGCGCGCTTTGCCATTCAACGCTTTGAAGTTGTTGCCGTCGAGCGTAAGTGCCTGATCGTAAGCGGCTTCGGCTTCCGTAATTTTGTTGAGCGTTTCCATCACGCTGCCTTTCACGTTGTAGTATTCGGCATTGTTCGGGTCCATTTCTATGGCTTTGTCGAGATACTCTATGCCCTGCTCTTCCTGACCGTTGAAAATGTAGTAATTAATCAGATTTCCGAGGAAGAAAAACTCTTTCGGGAAGCGTTGGTAGCCCTCTTCGAGGGTGCGCAGATAGTTGGCCGTGTCGCCGCGCTCTTTGTATAAGTCGCTGATATGCTGATTGATATAGACCTCTTCGTAGCCTTTGTCCTTAATCTCTTCGAAAATTTGAAGCGTGCGGTCGCTGTTGCCATTGCGTTCGTAGGCGTTGGCTGTGTAGTAGCGAATCTGATAATAGGTCGAATCGAGAACGAAGGGATACGGATCTTCGTCTTGGAACATGGCCAATTGCGGAATGGACGTGTGCACTTCGAACGCGTGAATGGCCGTTGCGAAGTCTTGATTGTTGTAGGCTGTGATGCCGTAATTGACCAAAATCATCTGGTTGTAGTACGTTATCAGGGCTTTGCGTATCTGTTTGGCGTACTTGGGTTTCACTTTGCCTTTGGCGTTGGGCAGTTGGTCTTTGTCGTAGGCCACCAAGTAGTAATCGTGCGATTTGATGGCACTTTCGCCCTCAAGTACAGCATCTTGCGTGCCGCCGGTCATCGCTTTGTAGATGTCGTTGTCGATGATTTTTTGGTAAACCAGTCCAGCCACATACCACGTTTCGGCCAAGTCTTTGGTCGTTTCGTCTTCGAGTGCTGCTTGAATGGCTTTTTTTGCGCCTTCGAAGTCGGGCGATTCTACGCTCAACGCCTTGTTTCTGGCTGCCGACACGTTTTTCTTTTGCGCGTTGCCTGTGGCTACTACTCCGAGTGCCAGCATGGCGATGAAAAATACTCTTTTCATGTTACACATTTTTTAGGGGTTATTTTTCGTTTTGGTTGTTTTCGGGTGTGATTTCTGGTGCGGCGTTCTCGTCGTCGTCGGTGTCCGATGTTACTTTGCAAACTGATGCTATCTCGTCGTTGCGTTTTTCGAGGTTGATGAGTCGTACGCCTTGTGTGGCGCGTCCCATCACGCGCAGGTCGGCCACTTTCAGGCGAATGATGATGCCCGATTTGTTGATAATCATCAGGTCGTTATCGTCCGAAACGCTGACGATGGCCACCAGTTTACCGGTTTTTTCGGTGATGTTCATGGTGCGTACGCCCTTGCCGCCGCGGTTTGTGATGCGGTAGATGTCGTTGGGCTGTCCGTTTTCGTCGAGTACGATGTTGCCGTTTTCGTCTTTTTCGACGATGTTCGAGCGTTTGCCGTAGCCTTTTTCGGAGATGACCATGATGGTTTCGTTCGATTCGTTGCTGCCGCACACCATGCCTACGATGGCATCGTCGGGACCGTCGAGTGTCATGCCGCGTACGCCTGTGGCTGTGCGTCCCATTTCGCGCACTTGCGATTCGTGGAAGCGAATGGCGCGTCCGTTTCTGTTGGCGAGCAGAATTTCGCTGTCGCCCGTTGTCAGGCAGACTTGTATCACTTGGTCGTCGTCGCGTATGGTGATGGCGTTCACACCGTTTTGGCGTGGGCGCGCATAAGCGTCGAGGCGCGTTTTTTTCACTACGCCCTGCTTGGTGCAGAACATTAAATAGTGTGTTTGGCAAAATTCGCTGTCCTGCAAATTGGCGATGTTGATGAAAGCGTTCACCTTGTCGTCCGATTCGATGTTGAGCAGATTCTGTATGGCACGTCCTTTGCTCGTTTTGTTGCCTTCGGGAATGTCGTACACTTTGAGCCAATAGCACCGTCCTTTTTGCGTGAAAAATAGCATGTGGTTGTGCATGGTGGCGTTGTAGAGGTATTCGATGAAGTCTTCGTCGCGCGAGGAGCCGCCTTTCGAGCCGACACCGCCTCTGTTTTGCGTGCGGAATTCGGTCAGTGGCGTGCGTTTGATGTAGCCAAGGTGCGAAATGGTGATGACCATCTCGTCGTCGGCATAGAAGTCTTCGGGATTGAAGTCGATGTCGGACGTTGGGTCGATTTCCGTGCGGCGTTCGTCGCCGTATTTGGCTTTGAGTTCGGCCAATTCGTCCTTGATGATTTGGTAACGGCGTTCGATGTGCGCCAAAATGTCTTCCAAATCTTCGATGTACTTCATCAGTTCGGCATATTCGGCCTTCAATTCGTCGATGCGCAAGCCTGTGAGTTGCGATAGGCGCATATCCACGATGGCTTTCGATTGCAGTTCGTCCAAGTTGAAGCGTGCCTCCAAACCGCGTTGTGCGTCCGACGGCGTGCGGCTCTCTTTGATGATTTTCACCACTTCGTCGATGTTGTCGACACCGATAATCAAGCCTTCGAGTATGTGGGCGCGCTCTTGCGCTTTGCGCAGTTCGTATTCGGTGCGGCGTGTAACCACTTCCAAACGGTGTTCTACAAAGTGCCGAATCAAATCTTTGAGGTTCAGCAGGCGCGGGCGACCTTTGACCAGCGCGATGTTGTTGATGCTGAACGACGATTGCAGGGCGGTCATCTTCATCAGTTGATTCAAGATGACGTTGGCGTTGGCATCGCGTTTTACGTCCACTACGATGCGCATACCCTTGCGGTCTGATTCGTCGTTTACGTTCGAAATGCCGGAGATTTTGCCCTCTTTTACCAAGTCGGCAATGGCCAAAATCAACTCTTTTTTGTTCACGCCATACGGAATTTCCGTAGCCACGATGCGCTCGTGTCCCGTGTCGGACACTTCGATGTTCGTTTTCGAGCGAATGACAACGCGTCCGCGCCCCGTTTCGAAGGCCTCTTTTATGCCCGACAAGCCGCAAATGATGCCGCCCGTTGGGAAATCGGGACCTTTAATGTAGTGCATCAGTTCGCTTATCTCGATGTCGTTGTTGTCGATGTAAGCGTCGATGGCATCGACCGTTTCCGACAGGTTGTGTGTGGCCATATTTGTGGCCATGCCCACAGCGATGCCGTTGGCACCGTTCACTATCAGGTTGGGCAGGCGCGATGGCAGCACGCGCGGTTCTTTCAGGCGTTCGTCGAAGTTCGGGTCAAAATCGACCGTCTCTTTGTCGATGTCTTTCAGCATCTCTTCGGCTATTTTCGACATGCGCGCTTCGGTGTAACGCATGGCTGCCGCGTTGGCACCGTCCACCGATCCGAAGTTTCCTTGTCCGTCGACCAGCGTGTAGCGCAGAGCCCACGGTTGCGCCAAGCGCACCAGTGTGCCGTAGATCGACGAGTCGCCGTGCGGGTGATATTTACCCATGACTTCGCCGACGATACGTGCCGATTTATAATAGGGTTTGTCGGGAGTGGCTCCCAATTCGTTCATTCCGTACAACAGGCGGCGGTGTACCGGTTTGAAGCCGTCGCGCACATCGGGCAGTGCCCTCGCAACGATTACCGACATCGAATAGTCGATGTAGGCCTGCTTCATTTCGTCGCTGATGTCGATTTTAATAAGTCTCTCTTGTTCAAGCATTTATCTAAATTTTTATGGTATGCGTTTTAGCGTATAAAATTACAATTTTTCGACGAAACAGCCAACGACATTCGCACAAAAGTTATCAACAAAAAGGCGACTTCGCTAAAAAGTCGCCGTGCCAAAGATGATGATTATGGGAAAATTACTTTTTGTCGATCTCTTCGAATGTGCCGTCGTCGTAAAATACGATGATGCGCGCCGCAGAACGCGGTCGCACAGGTTGTTTTTCTAAAAGTGGTAACGATTGTTGCGACTTTTTTGGGGTGTTTGTTGGTGTGTTTTGCGCTGTAGATGAGGCGATTACGTCGAAATCGTCGAACAAATTGGGCTCACGAGAATCGTTTTTTTGGCGATACATCGCCCCACGCCCCGAAATAAGCCAGTCTGCGCTCACTTCGGGGTAGCGTTCGAGTATTTTTTGCGCCACGTCGAGCGACGGGTTGCTGCGCCCCGCCTTGATGTGCGACATGGTGCTGCGCTCCACACCTATCTCGTCGGCAAAGGCCGTCAGCGTTATTTGTTTTTCGTCGAGCAATTGGAAAATGCGGTCTTTCATAATGTAAAATTTAGATTACAAATTTAATGCAATTTTTTCATTCGTGCAAAATAAATTTGTAAACAGCAGAGAAATTTATAAAAGTTACATTTTTAACCACACAAGAGCCAAAATATACCAACTTGCAGAGTATCAGCGAAATATGCTTTTGATGCATAGTTAAAGTGAAATTCTAACATTTTGTTGTAGTTCGTTGGGTTTTAAGTAGATACAAAAAATATATGCAGCGAATGTCAGGAGTTTACAAAACTTATTTCAGAAATGCCACAATGTAATAAAGTGTTTATTTAGTAATTCTACCTAACTTATTGGGTTTTAGATGTTTATGTTGCAAAAATATGGAATGTTAAACGTTTTTGGCGGCAACTATCAATTTGGTAGTTGCTGTGCAGAAATGTTAATTTTGTGAGATTTATATTTGTATTACGTGTTCAGATTTTCACTCGGTTTGAGTCGCTTACAAATGTAATATCGCCTATTGCGTTTAATTTTGTAATGTAAAAAACGCACGCCACTACCCTACTTTCGCAAAATAAAAATCCTTGCGATATTTGCGTGCGTGTCGCCACGCGTTCACAAATACGCAAAAAAAAAGAGGATGCTCGCGCACCCTCTTTTCCACTTAAAAATCTCTATGAAGAAAACTTAAATTATTCTTGAGTCTCTTTTTTTATCTCTTCGGTGGCCATTTCGTGGTCTACCAAAATGCGGCCGCAGTATTCGCAAACGATGATTTTTTTGCGTTGGCGAATGTCCAACTGGCGTTGTGGCGGGATTTTGTTGAAGCAACCACCGCAAGCATCGCGCTCTACACTGACGACGGCCAGGCCGTTGTGGGCGTTTTTGCGTATGCGTTTGAACGCTGTGAGCAGGCGCGGCTCTATCTTTTCTTCGAGCGTTTGCGCCTTTTCGCGCAGGCGTTCCTCTTCTTGTTTTGTCTCGGCAATAATCTCGTTCAGTTCGTTCTTTTTCTGTTCCAAATCCTCGCTGCGTTCGATTCGGCGGGTTTGAGCCGTCTCTACATCGGCAGTTTTGGTTTCGAGTGCAGCGGTGTTTTCGCGAATGTGCTTTTCGGCCAAATCGATCTCAAGTGTCTGAAACTCAATCTCTTTCGACAGCGCGTCGTATTCGCGGTTGTTGCGCACGTTGTTTTGTTGTTCGGTGTTTTTCGCAATTTTTGCGCGCGCCTCTTCTATTTTTGCCTTTTCGATTTCGTTCTGTTTTTTGAGTTCGGCGATGTCGCTGTGAAGCTTTTCGATACGTGTTTGCAAACCTGCGATGTCGTCTTCGAGGTCTTGCACTTCGAGCGGAAGTTCGCCGCGCAAAGTCTTGATTTTGTCGATTTGTGAAACGACACACTGCAAATCGTAAAGGGCTTTCAGGCGTTCTTCAACCGTTACCTCTTTTACTTCGGAAGTTTTTTGTACTGCCATAACTATCTGATTACCAATTGTTTTAGTTTTCAATATCCGGCGATGTCAAAAGGAAAAAACGCGTTTGGGTTCTTTTTCCGACATTCGGACTGCAAAGTTAGGAAATTTTTTCGATATTTGTTCCAAAAATATCTCTTTTGTAAATTGTTCCGATTCGAAATGGCCGATATCGGCGATGAGTAGCGCGCCATCGGCTTCGAAAAAGCGGTGATAGGCCACGTCGGCTGTTACAAAAGCGTCGGCGTGCGCTGCTTTGGCGTGGGCGATGAAGTCGGCTCCGCTGCCTCCACAGAGTGCGATGCGTTTCAGCGACCGCCCCAAGCGTGGCGAGTGTTTGATGCAATCGGCGTGGAACGTGTTTTTGAGTTGCGCCAAGAAATCGGTTTCGTCCATGGCTTGCGGCAAATCGCCTACAACGCCCAACCCAACGTTGTTCCACGTGTTGGCCAGCGGAACGAGGTCGAAGGCCGGCTCTTCGTAAGGGTGCGCCTGCAACAGGGCTTTCACCACGGCTGTCTGGCGGTAAGTCGGCACGATGACTTCGAGCCGTGCTTCGCGTTCGGTGTGCAGTTCGCCTATCGTACCGCAAAACGGGTTTGTCCCCTCGCCTGCCCTGAATGTGCCGTCGCCTGGCGACGAGTAACTGCACGCGTCGTAATGCCCGATGTGGCCTGCGCCGGCGGCAAAAAGTGCGTCGCGCACGGTGGCGAGTTGCGCCAAGGGAACGAACGTAACCAATTTGAGCAGTTTGTCGCGCTGTGGCACCAGCACACACACGTTGTTCAGCCCCAATTTTTGCGCCATACGAAAGCTGACGCCGCCGTTGGCACTGTCCATGCAGGTGTGCGAGGCGTAGATGGCGATGTCGTGTCTGATGGCTTGTGCCACGCAGCGTTCCACTTCGTTGCTTTCGGTGAGCGATTTCAACCCTCTGAATATCAGCGGGTGATGCGAGATTATCAGGTTGTAGCCATGTTGCACGGTTTCGGCAATGACGGCTTCGGAAAGGTCGAGGCAAAGCAGCGCACCAGTGATTTCGGCATCGCGCCGCCCGATGAGCAACCCGCAGTTGTCGAAACTCTCCTGCAACGCCAGCGGCGCAAACGCTTCGAGCGTGTCGATGATTTGTTGTAGTTTCATTGTTATTTCGCCGGAATGTCGAACTGTTTGGCATCGATTGCAACGCCGATTTTGTAGCCTGTCATGGTGTAGAGCGTGCTGTTGCCGTTGATTTCGTCCATCTGCATCGTGTGGAGTGTTCCGTTGGCTTTGGCGTAGTGCAGCACGATTTTTTTGTAACCGCGCGGCACTCTTTTTTTCGATGTGAGCGTTACGATGTGATGTTTCGCGTCGCTCGTTACGGTGATGTCGGCTTCGTTTTCGTCGGCCAGCGTGCGCACGCGCCCTTGTATGCAGTATATCAGCGTGTTGCTCAAGGCGCGCATGGGGGCGTTTTTGCTCGTGTCGAATAGCATTTTTTTGCCGTTTCGCACCATGTAGAGTTTGTCGCCGTTGATGACGAACAGGTCGGTAGCTGGCTGCGTGTAGTGTTGCGCCACCTTGTTGGGGGCTGTGTAGTAGAGCGTGCCGGCCGAGTGTTTCACAGCACCAGTCGATGCGCTGGTTTTGGCTTGCGTAAAGGGGCTTGTGAGCGTTTTTACGTTGGCATTCGCCTTCTCTATCTGGTCGAGCACTGCGGTGTCGTCGGCAACGACGTACGTCGGCACGAGCAGAAATGCGGCGAAACAGATTTTTTTCAGTGCGACGAACGCCCAAAATAGTTTCGATTTTTTCAGAATGTTGCTTGTTTTCATCGTTTATCAGGAATAAAGTCCGCCGTTTATCGAGATGCATTCGCCGGTGATGTAGCCAGCGTCGGGCGATGCCAAAAAGCCCACCAGCGCGGCGATTTCTTCGGGTTCGCCGAAGCGGTTCAGCGGAATGGTTTTCTTCAGTTCTGCCTCGTCGAGTCCATCGACCATATCGGTTTTGACAAACCCTGGCGCCACAGCGTTTACGGTTACGCCTTTGCGCCCGATTTCCTGCGCCAGAGCCTTGGTCGAGGCGATGAGTCCGCCTTTGGCAGCCGAATAGTTGCACTGTCCGGGCAGGCCTTTCAGTCCAGAGAGCGAGGCCATATTCACGATGCGGCCGTACTTGTGGCGCAACATCGGCGTGAGCAGCGGGCGCGTTACGTTGTAGAACGACATCAGGTTGGTATTCAGCACTTTGAAGAAATCTTCGGGTTCCATGAACACCATCAGATTGTCGCGGCGAATGCCAGCATTGTTCACCAGCACCTCGATGTAGCCGTCGGGGTGTGCGGCTTGCCAGCCTTCGATGGCGGCCACGCTGGCGGCGTTGTCGCCCACGTCGAATTTGAGCAGTTCGCCGTCGCTGCCGGCTTCGCGTACGAGTTCGAGCGTTTTTTGCGCTTCGGCATCGTTGCTCATGTAATTTATCACTACGGTGTAGCCCATGCTGGCCAATTTGATGCAGACTGCGCGACCGATGCCGCGGCTGCCTCCTGTAACTAATGCGTATTTCATATCGTTATTTGAAGATTTGAAGATTTGAAAATTCTGCTTTTAATAGTGTGTAAACTGTTCGACTAAAATTTCTGCATATCGCAAAGGCGTTTGTAGTAGCCGTCGAGTTTCAACAATTCGTCGTGTTTGCCGCGTTCCACAATTTGTCCTTCGTGCATCACGCAAATTTCGTCGGCTTGGCGTATGGTCGATAGCCGGTGCGCAATGACGATGGTGGTGCGGTTTTGCATGAGCGTTTCCAACGCGTTTTGCACCAAGCGTTCGCTTTCGGTGTCGAGTGCCGAGGTGGCTTCGTCGAGAATGAGTATGGGCGGATTGCGCAAGATGGCGCGCGCTATGCTGATGCGTTGGCGTTGGCCGCCCGAAAGCCGACAGCCACGGTCGCCTACGTTGGTTTCGTAGCCATGCTCGGTAGCCATGATGAAGTCGTGTGCGTTGGCAATTTTGGCGGCTGCCACCACTTCGTCCATCGTGGCCGATTCTACACCAAAGGCGATATTGTTGAAAAAGGAGTCGTTGAACAAGATGGCCTCTTGATTCACATTGCCCATGAGGCTGCGCAGCGACAGCACATCGATTTGGCGCACGTCGATGCCATCGATTGTGATGCTGCCTTTGTTCACGTCGTAAAAGCGTGGTATCAAATCGACGGCCGTCGATTTTCCAGAGCCCGACTGCCCTACCAAGGCCACCGTTTTTCCTTTGGGACAAACGATGTTGATGTCTTTCAGAATCCAATCTTCGCGGTATTTGAACCAAACATGGTCGAAACGGATTTCGGATTTGAACTCGGTGATGTGTTTGGCATCGGCGTTCTGTTTCAGCGGATTTTCGGCTTTCAGAATCTCGTCGACACGTTGCAGCGAGGCCATGCCTTTTTGCACGCTATACATGGCTTTCGACAGGTCTTTGCACGGCGCGATGATGCTATAGAAAATGACCAGATAGTAGATGAATTCGGGCGCCGAAATGCCGCCTTTTCCCGTGAGAATGAGCGAGCCGCCATACCAAAGCAGCACGGCCACCACCACCGTTCCCAAAAATTCGCTCATGGGGTGCGCCAGCAGATAGCGGCAGTTGATGCGGTTGAATGTGCTGCGAATGCGATCGTTGAGGGCAGCAAAACGTGCTTGCAGTTTCGATTCGGCGGTGAAGGCTTTCACCACGCGCAGCCCACCGAGCGTCTCCTCTATCTGCGACAGCAGATCGCCCGTCTGCTCTTGCCCCGTCAGCGAGCGGCGTTTGAGCGAGCGGCCGATTTTACCAATCAGAAAACCGCTAAACGGCAGCAAAAGCAACACGAAAAAGGTCAGTTTCCAACTGAGCGCAAACAGCACAGTCAGATAGACGAGAATCATAATCGGGTTTTTGAAAATCATTTCGAGCGAACTCATAATCGACGCTTCGATTTCGGTAACATCGCTCGTCATGCGCGACATGATGTCGCCTTTGCGCTCTTCGGTGAAATAGCCTATCGGCAAATCGACCACTTTGGCGTAAATCTGATTGCGCAAGTCGCGCAAAACGCCCGTGCGCACTGGCACCAACGCCGCCGACGCCAAATAGGTTGTGCCCGTTTTCAGGAGCGTCATCACTATCAAAGCCACGCCAAGCCACAGGAGCGCAAACGATGCGCCCGAATTGGTTATCACCGATTCGATGTAGAAATAGACGTTGTTTTTGGCTGCAGCCACAAATTCGTCCATGCCGGCGCACGATGCCCACGGCACAAAATCGTGCGAACCAGTTTCCATACCGAACAGAATTTGCAGTATGGGAATGATGGTGGCAAACGAAAACAGACTGAACACAGTTGCCAAGATATTGAGCACAAACACCCAAATGACATAACTGCGATATGGTGGCACGAAACGGTGCAAAAGCGTAAAAAGTCCTTTCATAAGCGAATCTTGCGGTAATTAAGATGCAAAGATAAACTTATTTTCGCAAAGCGCAATAAAAAAGCCCCACAAAACTGCGAGGCTTGTCTGTTTTTTGCTCAAAAAGGACTTCAAAAACGCCACGAAAAGGTCGCTAACACGTTGTGTGAGTGCGTTTTGAGTTTCGCCGGATCGATGTCGGCGCTATTGTACGGCATGAACTGCTCTTGGCGCAGTCGGTAGGCGTAGGCCACATCTATCGCAAAACCTTTGTAGCGATAGCCAAAGCCCGCCGATCCGTAGAGCGAACCGAATTTGCTGTCGGGATAGGTATATTCCAAATCGGTGCGCGTGGTGTTGACTGGCAACAAACGCTTTGGATTGCTTGCGCACGACGATGTGGTGTAGGCCACGCCAGCACGCAATGCGAAGTCGGTCAATATCTTCACTTCGGCACCCAAACGCACCTGATGCGTGCCTTTCACATACTCCTTTATGTCGTTGTTGTCGTCGCTGTAGGCATCTTCGTCGGCGAAATTGGACGATTGCGAGGTGCTATTGCCAAGGCGCATGTTTTTGCCCGTGTAGCGATAATCGACATCGATGACTGCGCTTTTGCCAATGACGAACCCCACGCCCAACTGCACCTTCAGAGGTGTGCGGAAACGGTAGCGATCGCTGCCTTCGGGCGTGTCGTTGTCGCCGCGTTGTGCTTTACCGTCCACCAGCATCGAATACTTTATGTCGGCCGAATGGCGATTTTCGATGGTGTAATAGGTGGGCGTATGCAGAGCCGCGCCTATGCGCAAAAACGACACAGGGCGCACCAGCACACCAAACTTGAAATTGTAACCCACGCCTGTGGCATGAAACGTGTTGCTCAGCGTGAAATTGCCGATCGTTTCAAACTCTTCGTCGTATTTCGACGAGAGCGTGTAGTCCAAACTTTGCAAATTGATGCTCGCGCCCCAGTAGAACACGTTGCTGATGTTGGCGCCATACGACAGTTGGAACTCGTTCACGTAGCCGCTCTCGACGGCACGGTAGCGCGCTTGTGACGTTTCGCCGTTTCTTGCCGAACTCCAAGTCAGCGAGTCTGCGCCCGTTCCGGGATTTATCAACCAACTCTGGTAGGCCAATTCCGATATGTACGGCACATCTGTGTTGTCGTAAGGATAATTTCCTTCGTCCAATGCCGAGGCGGCAATGTCTTTGGTGAAGCCCGCCATGTAGTCGGTCATCGAATAGGGGCTGTTTTCCTGCCCGTGCATCTCGAATGTGCGGTTGAAATTTTTCATCCGCGTATAGTTGAAGGCGATGTTGTTTGCAAGCCAACCGCTTTCGCCTTCTTTGTCGGCAAACGACCAGACAAACGAAACTGTATTCGGGCGGAAGTCGTAACGGTTGTTATTGTTGCGCATATCGCCCCACGTCGATTGCACTTGCGAGCCTGCGAAATTGAGCGAAAATTGCACCTCCGACCAGCGGTAGATGCCCAAGCCAGCAGGATTGTCGGCCACGGCCGATATGTCGCCGCCGAGTGCGCTGAATGCGCCCGCCATTGCGCTGTAACGCGCTGTGCCAAGAATATCGCTGTCGGTATATTTCAGCGCATCGAACGCACCCTGCGCTTGTGCCGTTATGGCCGTCGCAGCCAATGCCACTATTGCAATATGGTGTCTCATTTTAATAACTCATTAACTTAATAACTTATTGACTTCGTCAATTTGAAGATTTGAAAATTGTTTCTCAAAATTGCTACCGCAATTTTTGTTTCTAAGTTTCTATGTTTCTGGTTGTTTGGTTATTGGGAGATTTGCGGATTTGGTTATTTGTTTTTTTTAGAACATAGAGCAAAGAACAAAGAACAAAGACAACTTGGGTGCGAACAATTTTTAATTCGCTGGTCGCGCATTTTTTCTACGCTCGGCATTGCTCAAACAAGTTTGGCACTGCCCTCATTTACCGAAAAAATTCTTAATTCTTAATTGGTCTTAACCCCCTCCGTCGCTGCGCTCCTCGTCCCCCTATCCTCGCTGCGCTCGGCAGAGGGACAGAATTGCGTCCAGCAACTTCTAACTCCTCACTTCTCACTACTAATTACTAACTGCTAACTATCTCCGTCCTCCGCTCGATGTGCGTGTGCCACCGCTCGACGAACCTCCACGGCTACTACCGCCGCCATAACTGCCGCCGCTCGATGAGCCTCCGCGACTACCGTTGCTGTAACTGCCGCTCGAACGTGTTCCGCTCGACGAACTACTGCGGCTGCCACTGTTGTAACTGCTGCTGTTCGTGCTGCTGCGTCCGGTGGAGTAACTGTTTGCCGAACTGCGCCCGCTCGACGACGAGGTGGAATAGGACGAACTGCTGCGCGACGAACTATTACTGTTTGCGCTTTGGCGCGAGCCTGCCGAGGTTGTCGAACCGCTACTCTGCCGCACCGTGCTGTTGGCACTGTTGCGGCTGCTGGTCGATACTGCTCCGTTGCTTACGCGTGTGCCTTCGGTGGCCGATACACGCACCGTTTGGCGCGAACCCTGTTGAGCACTCGGTACTTGTGTGCGCACTTCGCCACGGGTTGTTTGTTGGCGGCCACTGGTCGAAGCCTGAGCCGACGACGTGCGCGCGCCGTTCGATGCAGCGACATTAGTACTGGTGCGCGTGCCACCATAACGTCCAGCGGCATTGTGTTGCAGACGATAATTTTCGTTCGAAGCGGCAAAATAGTTGCGCCCTACATCGTGTCTGTCGCCATGGTTCGGACCGCCTGGGTGGTATCCGTCGTGGTGATGCGGCGGACGATGCCACGCGTAGTCGCAATGATGATGGCCGTAGGGGTGATAATAGTACCACGGACGATACCACGAATAGTAGTCCCAATACCACGCATCGTAGTACGAGTACCAACCCCAATAGTAGTTGCGGTAGTATGGGCTGTACCAATAATAATCGCTCCAGCCATAATCGTAATCGACATAGATATTGGTGGTGGTAGTGGTTTCGGAGGCCGTGTAGGTCGATATGTCCACGCCATCGCCGTCGAGCGACACGAGATAGGTGCCGTCTTCCATGTCGTAGATGGTTGTGTCGTTACCATCGATATGCACAAGCAGGTTTTCGCCACGCGCACGACGGATGCGGTTCGAATAGGTGTAGTCCTCTTCCGTCAGGCTGATGTCGTCGTTGGCAGTGGCCTGCGTTGCGGTCGAAGTCGAAGTCGGCGTGGTGGTGGTCGTGGTGGTTGTTGTCGTTGTCGTTGTTACGCGCACCCGCTTGATATCGGTTTTTGGGTTGAAGTAGATGTCGTCGTAGTATTGTGCAAAACTGTACGAAGAGGCGCAAAACATTGCGACCAAAAGCGAAAAAATTCTAAAGTTTCTCATGGTGCCCTCCTATTTTTGGGTTTGACGTTCGATTTAAGCAGTACAAATGTCGTGCAAATCGATAGTATTTTGTCAATTTTATATATTTTTTTAGTTTTTTTTGAAAAATTTTTACTTTTTCGGGCGTTTGTAGTCGAATGTGTGCAGATAGACCACTTCGTCGTTGTTGCCGAGCGGGTCGGCGTAGCGTGCGGCAGCATATTGGAATGCGCAACTATCGCTCAGCGGGAGCGAATCGAGTTCGGCGGTCGAGAGGCGTTGTGTGTAGGCGCGCATTTTGGCGATGCAGAGCGTGTCGCATTCGAAGAGAGTTTCGCCACTGATGTTTTCGACGGCGGCGTACGGGCATTTTTTCGAATCGAGATAGTTGCGCACTAGTGCCGAATCGTTGTCGGCGAACTGTGCGTTGTGAATGCCGATGTAGTAGTTCAGTTTGAGCGATACGTCGCCACTGTCCAAGCACGAGACCAGCAGAAAAACGATGCTAATGCCGAGCAACAAGCGTATGTTTTTTGCAGTATTCATTTTTTTCGACAATATATTATGGTGCAAATGTAGGAAATTTTTTCCGAAAACTGCCGTTTTGGCTGGCAAAGGTGCGTTGTCTATTTCGATTGCAGGTCGAAAAAGACGGGCAGATGGTCGCTGTAGCCGCCGTTGAATTTCAGTCCGATGTAGGTTCGGAACGGCTTTTTGCCGAGTGGTTTGTCATCTTCGAGCAGCCAATCGGGGGCGAATACGCGCACGCCGTCGGTGGCGATAGTGGTCTGTTTGGTGCCTATGAGCAGTGCGCCCGACACCACAATCTGGTCGAGCATGCCCCACTGTCCGTCGTGGCGGTAACTGCCGATTTCGCCCTGTTGGTGAAGTGCGTACGTGAGGTTGTAGAGCCGGTTTGCAACCAGCGAATCGCCTACGGGAGCGGCTCCCAGCACTTGGCACATGCTGCGGTTGTCGGGATAGTCGTTGAAGTCGCCCATGATGATAATCGCTGCTGCCGAATCGATGGCTTGCACGCTATCGACCGCTTCGCGCAGGCGTGCGGCAACGTAAAGTCGGTTGGGTTCGCTCTCCAATTCGCCGCCCAAACGCGACGGAAAATGGTTGACGAATAGGTGTAGCGTGTCGCCGTCGGGCAGTGTACCGCAGGCATAGAGAATGTCGCGCGTGGTTTTGCCCGATGGCAGTGTGAAACGTATCGGTCGCGATGCGATTGGGTGAAAAAGATGTTGTTGATAAAGCAACGCCACGTCCACACCGCGCGCATCGTTCGATTCGTAGTGAATAATCTGATAATTAAGTTGTTGTAGTTGCGAATAGCGTACTAAATCAATCAGACAATGCCTATTCTCAACCTCGCAGAGCGCGATTAAGGCCGGTGGGTTCCACTCGCCGACGGCGGCCACCACTTGCGCGATGTGCGTGAGTTTTTGTTGGTAGCGTGCGTAGTTCCAGCCGCGTATACCGCCTGGCAGATATTCGTCGTCGTGTTTTAGCGTGTCGTGTTGCGTGTCGAACAGATTTTCGACGTTGTATTCCATGATGCGCAACGAGTTTTGCGCCCACATCGTGGTCGGCAACAACAAAAACAATATGGCGACGAGCTTTTTCAATTAGGAGTTAGGAGTTAGTAATTAGTAGTGAGTAGTGAGGAGCGTCTTTAATTTACAAATTTACGGATTAACAAATTTATTTGCACAATAATCAACCAATCAATCAATCAATCAACTTTCCACTTTATAGACTTTATAAACTTTCACACTATATGCACGCAGCGCGAAAAACAATTATCAATTGTCCATTATCCATTATTTTTCGTATGCTCCGAGGTCGGGACTGCCGTCGGCGAGGCGATTTTTGCCCAGCATGTCGATTGGGTACTGTTGCGCCACCGACATATTGGCTTGGCCGCGCGCTTGCGATTGTTGGTCGAGTTGGAAGTTGTAGTAGCCGCCGTCGCGCCGTGTGGTGCAGACAAACACCGTATCGGGGTGATAGGTGCCGTTGTCGTCGGGATTTTGCGAGTTTGCCCACAGATTGTCGTGATAATAGGGTTCGTCTTGCTTACGTTTTTTCAGCAGCGAGCGGCTTATCAGCACGTTGTATGTGGCGTTGGTGATGGTGTCGTGCAAGAGCGATATTTCGCTGCTTTGGCTGCCGAACACGATGGAGTTTTCTATCACGGTCGATTGCACGGGGAAGATGTAGAGCAGGTTGCCGCTGAGTGCGTAGTTGGCCACAACCAAGGCGGCATCTTCGCGCGTTCCCCACGTGTAGTAGTTGGCTATGGTAGAGTGTGCCATGTGCAGTTCGCCGCCAAGTTGGTAGAGGCACGATGTGCCGCAGTTCGACAGTTCGCAGTTGGCTATGCTGATTTGGGCGTTTTGCGCATAGAGTCCGTATTGGGTCATCGAGTGCAGCACGCTGTTGGTGAGTGTGAGCGTGGGTTGCGCTATCGATGTGCCGACAACCACCAAGCCGATGTCGCAATTGCGTATGTGTGTGTGGTCGATGGTGTGTGTGCCGTGTGCGTTTTGCAGGTAGATGCCGCCCCACTGTCCAGGCATATATTCATAGGGTGTGCGATCTTCGTCGGGCATGCGGTCGAAGCGGTCGGTGCGCATCTGCACGGGTTGTTCGAGCGTGCCTTTCGACAGCAGATTGCCATCGACTACGAGATTGGCTTGGCTGTGGAAATAGAGCCGTGTGCCGGCTTCGAGTGTGAGTGTGGCGTTGCTGCCCACATACAAATTGCCGAAAATCAGATAGGGACGTTGTGCGTCGAATGTCTTATCTTCGCTGATTTTGGCATCTTGTAGAATGATGGCATCTTGTCCGTAGCTCACAAGTTTCACGTCTTGTGTTACGCCATTGGTAACGAACAGCAGCGAATCGATGTAGAAGAGCGGAAAATCGACGTGGCTGGTGTCGGCCGTGATTTCGACAAAGACGAAAAGGCTGTCGTTTGCGCCGATTTCGACATTTTCGAGCATCTTGTTTTCGGGCGGAATGCGTCCGTCGAGGTTGTAGCGGAAGTAGGAGTCGCTTCCCCGCCCCAAGCGCACCGACGAGATGACCACCGCGCGGCGATTGCGGTTGTAAACGCGAAACGAGAGTGTGCGCGACGGCACGTTGGTGAACATGGTGTCGAACGAAAGCGTGTCGCACGAAAACGCCAGCACGTCCGACGGGTTGGTCGTAACCTTGTCGTCGACACAGGCGTAGAGCGACAGCAGCAGCGTGCTTATGGCCAAAAAGCGGGAAAATCGTCTCATTGTTTTCTATTTGCAATGCAAATTTACAAAAAAAATGGTTTGTTTGTTTAACAAAAACGGCTATCTTTGCAAAAAATTACGTTTCACCCTTTAATTTTCACTGAATTATGGCAAGTCGCAAAGAACTCAAACAAAGCATCAGAATGATTGCTATTTCGCTCGCCGGCGAGGCTTACATTGGCCATCTGTTGCTCGACAAGATGAACGAGCAGGAATTTAGCGACGTGATAGTGCGCATAGCCGCCCTGAAAGACGATTTTTTGTCGCGCGCCAACCACCCAGAACCCGGCATGAAGGCCAAGGCGTACTACGCTACGCTCCGTGCCGATTTCGACGCCAAAGTCGAGGAGATAATTGCGCTTTTGAGCAAAAAGTAAGCCCTCAAGGCACGCTTTTTTAGTGGCGAAAAGACGATGACCGCACCCTATCGTGGTGCGGTTTTTTATGTGTGCATTTGTTGAAAACTTTCTTTGTGTTGTGCGCCCGAAATTCAATAAAAAGTGTATTTTTGCAGACACTCTTTCGGAAGGGTTGTAGATGTTAAAGTAAAAATTTAACTTTTATTTATAAACATTTTTAATTCAATCTGTTATGAAACCAACACACATTGAACATCTGGGCATTGCAGTTACGAGCCTCGATGCCACGATTCCGTTTTTTGAGTTGCTGACGGGAACGAAATGCTACTCTATCGAAGAGGTTGCCGACCAAAAGGTGCGCACAGCCTTTTTCAAAGTGGGACAAACGAAACTCGAACTGTTGGAGCCGACTTGCCCTGAATCGACCATTGCCAAGTTTATCGAGAAGAATGGCGGTCGCGGCGGTGTGCACCATGTAGCGTTCAACGTAGCGAGCGTGGCCGATGCCCTGAAAGAGGCCGAAGCCGCCGGTTTGCAGCTCATCGACAAAGCCCCGCGCAAGGGTGCCGAAAACCTGATGATAGCGTTTCTGCACCCGAAATCGACCTGCGGCGTGTTGACCGAACTCTGCGAACAGCCGAAATAATTGGCGGAGAAACAGAACGAAAAGAAATCCAATAAACGCAACGACAATGGAAAATCAAGAAAAACTGAAAAAACTGATTGAAAAGCGCGCCGAAGCCATGGCTGGCGGCGGCGAGAAAGCGGTGGAAAAACATCACGCCAAAGGCAGTTTCACCGCCCGCGAACGCATCAACATGTTGCTCGACGAAGGCAGTTTCGAAGAGGTGGACATGTTTCTCACGCACCGTTGCACCGACTTCGGCATGGAAAAGAAGGTGTTCCTGGGCGACGGCGTGGCCGTAGGCAGCGGCACCATCGACGGACGTTTGGTGTATGTGTTTGCACAAGATGCAACCGTCATTGGCGGTTCGCTCTCGGAAACGATGGCGCAGAAAATCTGCAAAGTGATGGACATGGCCATGAAGATGGGCGCGCCAATCATCGGTTTGAACGATTCGGGCGGTGCCCGCATACAAGAGGGAGCCTGCGCTCTGGCCGGCTATGCCGAAATTTTCGAGCGCAACATTCTCGCATCGGGCGTAGTGCCCCAAATCTCGGTCATCTTTGGTCCGTGCGCTGGCGGTGCCGTCTATTCGCCCGCCCTCACCGACTTCATCATGATGACGGAACAAAACTCGTACATGTTCATCACCGGTCCGAAAGTTGTGAAATCGGTTACTGGCGAAGACGTTACCGTAGAAGAACTCGGTGGCGCACGCGTTCACGCTTCGAAATCGGGCGTTACGCACTTTGTGGCCAGCAGCGAAGAAGACGCCGTAGCGCAAGTTCGCCGTCTGATTTCGTTCATTCCGCAAAACAATATGGAAGAGGCTCCCGTGCTGGCTTGCACCGACCCCATCGACCGTGTGGACGATGCGCTGAACGAGATTGTGCCCGCCAATCCGAACGTGCCTTACAACATGAAAGACATCATCGACATCATCGTCGACAACAACGACTTCATGGAGGTGCAGAAAGATTTCGCCAAGAACATCATCTGCGGATTTGCGCGCTTCAACGGCCAATCGACGGGCATCATCGCCAACCAGCCCAACTGGCTTGCAGGCGTGCTCGACTGCGACGCATCGCGTAAGGCAGCCCGTTTCATTCGTTTCTGCGACGCATTCAACATTCCGATACTCACCCTTGTCGATGTGCCGGGATTCCTTTGTGGCACAGGTCAAGAGTACGCTGGCATTATCGACCACGGCGCAAAACTGATGTTTGCCTACGGCGAAGCCACCGTGCCGAAAGTTACCGTTACCATACGCAAATCGTACGGCGGCGCACACATCGTGATGAGTTGCAAGCAACTGCGCGGCGACTACTGCTACGCTTGGCCAAATGCCGAGATTGCCGTGATGGGCGCATCGGGAGCCATAGGCGTGTTGGAAGCCAAGAACATCAAAGCCATCGAAGATCCCGAAGAGAAGAAACGCTACATTGCCGAGAAAGAGGCTGAATATCAAGAGAAATTCGCCAGTCCGTATCAGGCAGCGTCGCGCGGCTACATCGACAATGTGATAGAGCCTCGCAACACGCGTTTCCGCATTATTCGTGCGTTCCAAGTGCTGCAAAGCAAACGCTTGACGAACCCGCTGAAAAAACATTCGAACATTCCACTGTAAAAAACTCGAAGCATTATGATTTTATCGATAATAAATTCGGGCGCAACCGTAAATTGGCCACACGTGTGGATGGTAACGCTCATCGGATTTGGCCTCACGTTTGTGTTGCTGATTCTGCTGGTTTACCTGTTGCGGCTTTTTGGCGTGATAATGAAGCCGCGCGTGAAAGTACCCAAAGTGGTTCTCGACGCGCAAAAGCCAGAAATCAGGTACGACGAAAAGGTGAAAGTTACGCTGCAAGCCAACACCACCGCAGCCATTGCCATGGCGTTGCACCTGTACTACGACGACTTGCACGACGAGGAACAGCACGTCATCACCATCAAAAAGATAGACCGTCGCTATTCGCCGTGGAATTCGAAAATTTATGGTATCAACAATCTTGTAAAATAACACACTGCAATGAGAAAATTTAATTTTATCATAGACGGCCACAAATACGAAGTGTCGGTCAATGAAAAAGAAAACAACTTGGCGGAAGTCGAAGTGAACGGCACGCCTTTCACCGTCGAAATCGAGAAGGAGACCAAGATAACGCGTCCCACTGCGTCGGTAGTCCGCCCCACTGCTCCCGTTGCCGCTGCCAAAGCGACAGCTGCATCGGAATTCATCAAATCGCCGCTGCCAGGCTCGATAGTGAAGGTGCTGGTAGCCGACGGACAGGCTGTGAAACGCGGCGACGTGCTTCTGACCATGGAATCGATGAAGATGGAAAACAACATCGCAGCCGAAAAAGACGGCGTGGTGAAGAGCGTGCTTGTTACTCCGGGTCAGAATGTGATGCAGGACGACAAACTCGTGGAGTTTACCGCCGTTGCCGTGGCTGCGCCTGTGGCCGAAGCCCCGAAAGTAGAGAAACCGAAACCCGTAGCCCAGAAGGAAGACGCCCCGAAAGCCGCTGCGCCGGCTGGCGGTTTCAAAGTGGTGTCGCCACTGCCCGGCTCGGTAGTGAAAGTAGCCGTCGAAGTCGGTCAAGAGGTGAAAAAAGGCGATTTGCTGCTCACGCTCGAATCGATGAAGATGGAAAACAGCATTTTGGCCGAACGCGACGGCAAAGTTACGTCGGTGCTCGTAAGCGCGGGTCAAAGCGTGATGCAGGACGACGTTCTGGTTACTTTGGGTTAATCGCAAAAAACTCGGAACAATGAAAAAAATTCTGTCATTACTTGCTGTGCTGTTGCTGACAGTTGCTGCGACCACCGTTTTTGCCCAAGACGAAGCCGCCATCGCCGCCTCGTCGTCGGACGACACGACGGCAGTCGTTGTCGACCAAGCAACCGCCCCCGAAGAGGTTGTCGAGTCCGACACCTCCGACACACTCGCCGACCTCAAAGAGTTTTTCATGTCGATGGGCATTATGCGCATCACATGGGGCGAAGGCCTGATGTTGCTCATCTCGTTTGTACTACTCTACTTGGCCATCAAAAAACAGTACGAACCGCTGTTGTTGTTGCCGATAGCGTTTGGCATGTTGCTCACCAACCTGCCTGGCGCAGGCATGTTTCACAACGATTTGTGGGTGGCGTTTTTGGACGAGAACAGCCCGATGTACCACAGTTACGGAGCCGTGATGCGCGAAGGCGGTCTGCTCGATGTGCTTTACATCGGCGTGAAAGCGGGCGTTTATCCCTGCTTGATTTTCGTAGGCGTGGGTGCGATGACCGATTTCGGTCCGCTCATTGCCAACCCCAAGAGTCTGTTGCTCGGTGCGGCGGCGCAATTGGGCATTTTCATCACCTTTTTGTGCGCCAACCTGTTCGGATTCACCGAAGCCGAAGCGGGTTCCATCGGTATCATCGGTGGTGCCGACGGCCCGACATCGATATTCTTGACTTCGAGATTGGCACCGCACTTGCTTGGTCCTATCGCCATCGCGGCCTACTCGTACATGGCACTCGTGCCGGTGATACAACCGCCGATTATGCGTGCCTTGACCACCAAAAAGGAGCGCGCCATCAAGATGAACCAACTGCGTTCGGTCAGCAAAAAGGAGAAAATCGTGTTCCCAATCATCATCACGGCCATTGTGGCACTGATGTTGCCCGACGCTGCCCCGCTGATTGGTAGCTTGATGCTTGGCAATCTGATGAAAGAGTGCGGCGTGGTCGATCGTCTGTCGAAAACGGCGCAAAACGAATTGATGAACATCATCGTCATATTCCTTGGATTGTCGGTTGGTGCCACTGCCACTGCCGAATCGTTCTTGAACGTGAAAACGCTGTTGATTCTCGCTATGGGCATCGTGGCGTTTGGTTGCGGAACGGCCGGTGGCGTATTGCTGGCCAAATTCATGAACCTCTTTACCAAGAACAAGATCAATCCGCTGATTGGCTCGGCTGGCGTAAGTGCTGTGCCGATGGCTGCACGCGTAAGTCAAATTGTTGGTCAAGAGGAGAACCCCGGCAACTTCCTGCTGATGCACGCCATGGGTCCGAACGTGGCCGGCGTGATTGGCTCGGCTGTCGCGGCGGGCATTCTGCTCACCATGCTTGGCTGATTTCGCTAACAAAGCAAAAAAGAGAATCCGATGATTCGGGTTCTCTTTTTTTTGTGCATTCAGGCGTAGCAACAATCTCTGATTTTGAGATTTCGATGGGGAACTAAATGCCGAACTTTTCGGGATATTTTGCGCCAATTGTCTTGTAAAAATCCTTGATCGCCGCCATATCGGCATCGACATCGCCCGTGGGAACGAAAATGCGTGTGTAGCCTATCTGTTTTCGGACGTAATCGATATAACCCAGCACGATGGGCACTTGCGCCTTTTGTGCGATGAAGTAGAAACCACGTTTCCAGCGGCGATTGAGGCTGCGTGTGCCTTCGGGCGTTATGGCCAACGCAAACCGCTTGTGCTGCGCAAATTCGCGTGCGATGACATCGGTGAGCAGCGCGTGTTTCGACCGGTCGACGGGAATGCCGCCAAGGCTTCGCATGAGTCGTCCCAAGGGAAAGGCGAACCACTCTTTTTTCATCAAGAAACTGATTTTCAGGCGCAAAGCCCATTTGAACAACATGCCATAGACAAAATCCCAATTGCTGGTGTGCGGCGCGATGCAAACCACAGCCTTGTCGGGAAAAGGCGCGCTGCACTCCACAGTCCAGCCGCAACGCTCGAGCCAATGCCACGCAAAATTTTTGTTCATGCCCATGCGAAAAACCTTTTGGCAAAATTAGTGAAAAATCGCTCAACCGACAAATGCGCGAAAATGCGTTGCCGATTGGCAAATTTGTTGTACTTTTGCGTTCCGAAAAAAGGTATTTTTCACGCTACGATGAATACTCCCAAACAGATTCGCATTGCCGACTACGACTACCCTCTGCCCGACGAACGCATAGCCAAATATCCGCTCGACGAGCGCGACCACAGCAAACTACTCGTTTGGCGCGACGGTAGCATCGTCGAAAATCATTTCTTCGACCTGCCCGACCATTTGGAACAGGGCGATTTGCTCATCTACAACAACACGCGTGTGATTCAGGCACGGCTGCATTTTCAGAAAGAGACTGGCGCGCAAATCGAGATTTTTTGCCTCGAACCGCGCACGCCCGCCGATTATCTGCAGTCGTTCGAAGCGACCGACACATGCGTGTGGAAATGTCTGGTGGGCAATCTGAAGAAATGGAAAGAGGGCGAACTGTCGCAAACGCTGCTCATCGACGGCCAGTTTGTGGTGGTTTGCGCCGAACGCCTGTCGGCCGACGAAGGCATGACCCACGACATTCGTTTCAGTTGGAACAACGATGCCATAACCTTTGCCGACATTTTGCAACATTTCGGCGAACTGCCCATTCCGCCCTACCTCAATCGCGCCACCGAAGAGAGCGACAAGACGACCTACCAAACCGTCTATTCGAAAATCGATGGCTCGGTGGCCGCACCGACCGCCGGTCTGCATTTCACCCGCGATGTGCTGCGCCAACTGACACTCAAAGGCGTGCGCGAAGACGAAGTTACGTTGCACGTCGGCGCAGGCACGTTTCAGCCCGTGAAATCGGACGAAATCGGCGACCACCCGATGCACCGCGAAATCATATCGGTGAATCGCTCGACCATCGCCGACCTGCTACGCTTTCGTGGGCACATTGTGGCCGTCGGCACCACGTCGGTGCGCACACTCGAAAGCCTCTACTATTTGGGCTGCAGAATCCACAAAAATCCCGACAACCCCGACTTGAACGTGTCGCAGTGGGAGCCTTACGAAAACGACTACACGCTGACGACTGACGAAGCGTTGCAGACCATTTGCGACTATTTGGCCGCCCGCCATCTGCCAGCACTCGATGCTGCCACGCAAATCATGATTGTGCCGGGGTTCCAATTTCGGCTCGTCAGCAAGATGATAACAAACTTTCACCAGCCCAAAAGCACGCTGCTGCTACTCGTTTCGGCGTTTGTAGGCGACGGCAATTGGCGCACCATCTACAACTACGCGCTCGACCACGAGTTCCGTTTCCTGAGTTACGGCGACAGCTCATTGCTGTTTAAGAATGAATAATTAAAAAAGGTGAGAGGTTATAGGTGAGAGGTGAGAGAACAAAGAGCAAAGACATTTTAATTATCTAATTATTTAATTTCCAATTATTTAATCAAATTTCAGATTTCAAATTTCAAATTTCAAATAACTTTCCACTTTATAGACTTTCTCACTTTCACACTCCTCACTCCTAATTCCTCACTACTAATTGCTAACTGCTAACTAAAAAGTGTTGCGTTTTCTGAAAAATTGGACATTGCCGATTGCCATGTTGTGTGGCGTGGCTGGCTATTTTCTGCTGGCCGATGTGTCTGCGTTTGCGCCCGCCAAACCGATGGTCAAAACGGTAGTTGGCTTTCTCACGCCCACGCTTATTTTTGCGCAACTGCTGCTCTCGTTTTGCAAGGTCGAGCCCAAAGAACTGATGCCTCACGGTTGGCACGGCTGGCTGCTGCTGTTTCAGGCGGCGACGTGTTGTGCCATCGCTGCGCTACTTACGCTCTGCCCGATGAGCCACGCTGTGCGGATAATTTTGGAGGGCGCGATGGTTTGCCTCATCTGCCCGACAGCCACGGCTGGCGTCGTCATCACAGGCAAATTGGGCGGCAACACATCGAGTTTGGTTACCTACACGCTGCTGTCGAATGTGCTGGCAGCGGTGTTGGTGCCGATGGCTTTCCCGTTGGTCGAACCGCACGCCGGCTTGGGTTTTGTGGCCGCCTGTCTGAAAATTTTGAGCAAGGTTTTCCCACTGCTGTTGGTGCCGTTTTTCTTGGCGTTGATTTTTCGTCGATGGTTGCCGCGCGTACACCGTTTTCTGCTGTCGTACAGTTGGTTGGCGTTCTATTTGTGGGCGGTTGCGCTTGTCATTGTGATAGCGCAAACCACGCAGTCGCTCATCAATAGTCCGGCTGCTGTCGGCACAAAAATTCTGATAGCCGTGGGCGGTTTGGTGGCGTGTGTCGTGCAGTTTTGGGTGGGCAAAAAGGTGGGCAGCCGCTACAACGACCGCATTAGCGGCGGTCAGGCACTCGGGCAGAAAAACACGGTGTTGGCCGTATGGATGGCGTGCGCCTATCTGGACCCCGTGTCGTCGCTTGGGCCGGGGAGTTACGTGGTTTGGCAGAATTCGTTCAACGCATGGCAACTGTGGAAGAAACGCCGCATGGACGAGAAACCGCCCACGAAATTTTGAAAAATCGAAAAAAAAGCGTACCTTTGCGCCACTTTTCGGAGAGATGGTAGAGTGGTCGATTACAGCGGTCTTGAAAACCGCCGTACCGAGAGGTACCGGGGGTTCGAATCCCTCTCTCTCCGCAACAAACGCGGGAAACTGACAGCAGTTTCCTGCGTTTTCTATAACGACCACACGCAAAAAAGTAGAAACCATCTGTGATGATTTCTACTCATTTTTTGGGGCTGATAGAACCGATTACGCCAAGTTTTTCGCTGTTTAATAGGCCGTTACACCATTGCAATTCAGAAAACAAAAATCGCATCTATACGGAATGTTAAATCGTTAAATGCTTGATTTGCAAAACGATAGATATTCCGCACAAACAAAAACGCCCCCAGAGTTTTGCTCCGAGGCCGTCTTTGCTCATCAAATAAATTTTAACTTTTTTACTACTAACTTCTTTTCTTGGGGACGATTTATTTTTTACGCAACAGATTCACGCGAATGTGAATTTGCTGATTGGGGTGCGCATCGGGTATGATGCTCGAAATGCGGCACTCGAAAATATCGCCGTACCCGAAATCCAACATCGTGGCGAGTTCGCTGTTGCAGTGAGCGGGAATGTAGCCCACGTGGATCGCCTCCAAAGTGCTGCCTTGCACGTCGATGGCGTACGTATCGACATCTTCGGGCATATTTTTCGGCACATACAACAGCGCGATGGCATTGTGGTCGAACTTGTTTTCGTCCTCGCGAAGCATATACAGTTTGTCGCCAACCTTCATCTGCGCCATCACAGCGCCACCGTCGCAGTGTTCGAACGCTGCCAAGTTGCAACCTAAAAACTCGATTTTGTTCTTTTTGAGTAACATAATTTGCTGTGAACCAGTGATTTCGCGACTCGTCGTTGAGCCGTCGTGCTGATTTCAAGTGCAAAATTACCATATGCGACTGACACCAGAAGTCAGCCACGCGAAAAAACGCAATTTTATTTGTACATTTGGCAAATACGCTCCGATTCGCTTCGGAACGCGTCGCGCAGATGGTCGGGCGCAAGCACTTCGAGATTCGAGCCGTGTTTGCGCAGTTCCTGCACAAAATCGTAGGTTGGCGCAAGCCGATAGGTGAATATGCTGTAGGCCGCGTTGCATTCGGTTTCCACTTGCGTGCTGTGCATGGGCAACGTGCGAATGTAGTTGGCCGTCTCGGCGGCGACTTTCACCTCGATGTGTTCGGCCGTCGTCAGGCGATGATCGACACCGAATTGATTCTGGAAAAATTGCTTTGGGTCGAACTTTTTCGGCATTTTGTAGGGTTGGTCGGTTGCGACTATCTCCTCCATGCGGTCGAGTGCGTAGATGCGCGGCTCGGACTCTTCGGGGTGGTCGTCGGGTTTGCCAACGAGGTACCAGCGGCGGTTGAACACCTTCAAACAGTACGGCATCAGCAGAAACGAATGCCCTTCGGTACGGTCGAAACGCTTGTAGGTAACGTGCAGTTTGCGCTCTTCGCGCATGGCCGAAACGATAATCGACAGAAAGCGGCTGCCTTCGGGAATATGCTCGAACAGAATGCGATCCTGCATATCGCCGGCGAGATTGACCATGTTTTTCACGGCAAACGTATCGATGAGCCAAGCGCGTATGCCCTGCCCTTCGGCGTCGCCCATATTGACCAGCGAATAGCGTTTGGTTGTGTGGTCGCAGGCAATTTCGATGCCAAATAGTTCGAAAATCGTCTCGCGGTGGCGATGAAAATTTCGCTCGCCATATTCGGTGGCGTGCGTGTCGTTGTAGGCCGAATGCGCCCACCGCCGGTCAATCTCTTCGCGCGACAGTTGCCCTGCGGAATAGATGGTATCGACCAACCAAATAAGGCGTTGAAAGAGTTTGTTTTGTGCTGCCATAAAGCGTTTCAACTAAAAAGCAGCGACCCATTTCGCATGAGCCGCTGCCCTATTTTTGTCAATGATATTTACGCCAAAAACTTGCGAATGCGTTCGGCCACTTGCGCCGGCGTGAAGCCGAGTTTTTCGTCGAGCACTTTGTACGGTGCCGAAAATCCGAACGATTCCAAACCATAGACAATGCCGTCGGCACCGACGAGCCCTTCGAGATTGACGGGCAAACCTGCCGTCAAACCAAATTTGCGAACGCCGCGCGGCAGCACTTTTTCCTGATATTCAGCCGATTGCGAGCGGAAAAGTCCTTCGCTTGGAACCGAAACGACACGCACGCGCCGTCCTTCGCTGCGCAAAATGGCGGCTGCCTCGCAAAGTGTCGATACTTCGCTGCCCGATGCCACCAAAATCACGTCGGGATTGCCGTCGCACGTTACGATGTACGCGCCTTTGGCTGCATCGCGGTTGTCGGTCGGCAGGTCGTTGATGTTTTGGCGGCTGAGAATGATAGCCGATGGCGTGGCCGTGTTTTCCATCATCAGTTTGTAGCATTCGGTGCACTCTTCGGCATCGGCTGGGCGCAGCACGAGCATCGAGTTCCGACCGTGGTGATTTTTCAGTTTTTCCATCAAGCGGATTTGCGCTTCTTGCTCCACGGGTTCGTGCGTTGGTCCGTCCTCGCCTACGCGGAAGGCATCGTGCGACCAGATGAATTTGACGGGCAGTTCCATCAACGCAGCCATGCGCACAGCCGGTTTCATGTAGTCGGAGAAGACGAAGAATGTGGCGCAAGCCGCAATCACGCCGCCGTGCAGAGCCATGCCGAGGCAAACGCAAGCCATGGTAAGTTCGGCCACGCCGGCCTGCAAAAATGCGCCGCTGAAATCGCCGCGTGTCATGACGTGTGTCTGTTTCAAAAAGCCGTCGGTCTTGTCGGAGTTCGACAGGTCGGCACTCGAAACCACCATATTTTCGACCTGTTTGGCCAGTTGTGCCAAGCAGGCGGCCGAGGCGGCACGCGTTGCGCTGTTGGGTTTCTGCTCTACTTTGCTCCAATCGATTTGCGGTGCTTTGCCCGAGAAGAAACGCTCCATTTTCGCTGCCAATTCTGGATTGGCTTTAGCCCATTCGGCTTTGGCGGCACGTTTTTTGGCAACGATTTCTTTCAATTCGGCTTCGCGACGGGCGTAGATTTCTTTGGTCTCGGCAAAGAATTGGAACGCATTGTCGGGGTCGCCGCCGAGTGCCTTCACGGTGTTGCGGTAGGCATCGCCGCCGAGCGGTGCACCGTGCGTGGCGCAGTTGTGTTCGTAACTCGAACCGTCGGCTTTCAGCGCGCCTTTGCCCATGATGGTGTGCCCGATGATGAGCGTTGGGCGTTCTTTTTCGGCTTTGGCGGCGGTCAGTGCTTCGCGAATGGCTTTCACGTCGTTGCCGTCGATTTTGATAACACGCCAGCCCCACGCTTCGTATTTTTTAGCGGTGTCTTCGCACGTTACGACTGCGGTTTCGGTCGAGAGTTGAATGTCGTTCGAATCGTAGAACATGATGAGGTTGTCGAGTCCGAGATTGCCAGCCAAACGGCCTGCTCCCTGCGAAATCTCCTCTTGTACGCCGCCGTCGGAGATGTAGGCGTAGATGGTTTGGTTCATCACGTCGCCAAACTTGGCTTTGAGAAATTTGGCTGCGATGGCTGCGCCCACGGCGAATGTATGCCCCTGTCCGAGCGGTCCCGACGTATTTTCGATGCCGCGCTCCACGTCCACTTCGGGGTGGCCTGGGGTTACGCTGCCCCACTGACGCAACTGTTGCAGTTCGTCCAACGAGAATTTGCCCGTGCAAGCCAATACCGAATAGAGCATCGGTGCCATGTGTCCCGGATCGAGAAAAAAGCGGTCGCGCCCTTCCCAATGCGGGTTTTGTGGGTCGTATTCCAAAAATTCAGAATAGAGTACGTTGATAAAATCTGCGCCGCCCATGGCGCCTCCCGGGTGACCCGAGTTGGCCTTTTCGACCATCGAAGCCGCCAGCACACGAATGTTGTTGGCCGCTCTGTTCATTTGTTCTACTGTGTTCATAGTATTTTAATTTCAGATTTCAGATTGCGCTTCGCGCAGTTTCTAGATTTCTTATTTGAAGATTTGAAAATTAATTGAGGATTATTCTTAATTCGCTACGCGCATTTTTTCTACGCTCGGCATTGCTCAAACAAGTTTGGCACTGCCCTCACTTACCGAAAAAATTCTTAATTATTCATTCTTAATTCTTAATTAAAATTGCCCCCCCCTCCGTCGCTGTCGCTCCTCGTCCCCCTATCCTCGCTGCGCTCGGCAGAGGGACAGAATCGCATTCAATAATTTATTGACTTAATAACTTATTGACTCCGCAATTTGTAAATTTTTCATTGTCAATTATCAATTATCCATTGTCAATTAAAACGCTCCTCACTCCTCACTACTAACTACTAACTACTCACTTCTAATTAACTTTCTCACTATTTTAATAGTCTGTCATCATTGCTTTTACTTCGGCATTCACCATTTGGGCAAATGCTTCGGGAGTCATGGTGCCTTTGTCGCCTTCGCCCTGTTTGCGCACGGCGATGACGCCTTCAGCCATCTCTTTTTCGCCGACGATGAGCAGATACGGAATGCGTTTCAGTTCGTTGTCGCGTATTTTGCGCCCGATTTTTTCGTTGCGATAGTCGCCAATGGTGCGCACGTCGAGCAGATTGAGTTTGTCGGCCACCTGTTGCGCGTAGTCGTTGAATTTTTCGCTGATTGGCAACACTACGGCTTGGTCGGGTGTGAGCCACAATGGGAATTTGCCGCCCGTATGTTCGATGAGCACAGCCACGAAACGTTCCATCGAGCCGAACGGCGCGCGGTGAATCATCACGGGACGGTGTTTTTGGTTGTCTTCGCCCGTATATTCGAGCTCGAAACGTTCGGGCAGGTTGTAGTCCACCTGAATCGTGCCCAACTGCCAACGCCGACCGATGGCATCTTTCACCATGAAATCGAGTTTCGGGCCGTAGAAAGCGGCTTCGCCATATTCGATTTTGGCGGGCAAGCCCTTCTCTTCGCAAGCTTCGACGATGGAGCGTTCGGCTTTTTCCCACACTTCGTCGCTGCCAACGTATTTTTCGCGGTCGTTCGGGTCGCGCAACGAGATTTGTGCTTCGAAGTTCTTGAAATCCAACGCTCTGAATATGATGGCGATGATGTCCATCACGCGCAAAAATTCGTCTTTCACTTGGTCGGGACGGCAGAATATGTGTGCATCGTCCTGCGTGAACGAGCGCACACGCGTCAGGCCATGCAGTTCGCCGCTCTGTTCGTAGCGATAAACCGTGCCAAACTCGGCTATGCGCAGCGGCAGGTCTTTGTACGAGTGCGGCGAGTTTTTGTAAACCATGCAGTGGTGCGGGCAGTTCATCGGTTTCAGCATGTAGATTTCGCCCTCTTCGGGTGTGGTGATGGGCTGAAAACTATCTTTGCCGTAGTGGTCCCAGTGTCCCGAAGTGATGTAGAGTTGCTTGGCTCCGATGTGCGGTGTCATCACCTCCTGATAGCCGTAACGCTTTTGTATGGCACGCAGAAAATCTTGCAGACGCAGGCGCAAGGCCGTTCCTTTGGGCAACCAGAGCGGCAGACCTTTGCCCACCATGTCAGAGAAAGTGAACAGTTCCAACTCTTTGCCGATTTTGCGGTGGTCGCGTTTTTTGGCCTCTTCGAGCAGTGCCAAGTAATCGTCGAGCATCTTCTTTTTGGGGAATGTGATGCCGTAGATGCGCGTCAGTTGTGGGCGGTGTTCGTCGCCGCGCCAGTATGCGCCAGCCACGCTCAGCAGTTTGATGGCTTTTATCGCGCCAGTGTCGGGCAGGTGCGGACCGCGGCACAAATCGACGAATCCGCCTTGGCGATAGAGCGTGATGGTGCCGTCTTCGAGTTCCGAAATCAGTTCTACCTTATATGTTTCGCCTTTGGCTTCGAACATGGCCATGGCTTCGGCTTTGCTGATGTCTTCGCGCACGACGGCCTCTTTCTTGGCGGCCAACTCGGTCATGCGTTTTTCTATTTTTTCCAAATCGGTCTCTTTGATAACCTCGCCTGCGGGCGGTTCTACGTCGTAGTAAAAACCGTTTTCGATGGCTGGGCCGATGCCGAATTTCGTGCCGGGGTAGAGTTCAGTCAGGGCTTCGGCGAGCAGGTGCGCCGAGGTGTGCCAAAAGGTGTGTTTGGCGGCTTCGTCGTCCCACTTGTGTAGTTGAAGCGTGCTGTCTTCGTTTATCGGGCGCGTCAAATCGCGTACTTCGCCATTGACCGTGGCCGCCAGCACTTCGGCAGCCAAACGCGGACTGATGCTTTCGGCTATCTGCAACGCGGTAACGCCTTTTTCGTAGTCGCGTACAGAGCCGTCTGGAAATGTGATTTTCATTTTATTGTTCATTTTTTTGATGTTCGTTTTCGTGCTATGCGCCGAACGCATTCTAATCGGCAAAGGTACTAAATTTATTCCGATTCCGAAACAGCCGACGCGCATTTTGATGCATTTTTTGCGAAATCAACTATTTTACCTACCTTTGTGGGTTGAAAAGAAAATTTCATTGAGGCATGAAACGCACTGTCAATCCGCTTTATACGGTTTACGAATTTCTGATATTTCTGCCGTTGGGCATCGCTCTCACCGCCATCACAGCACTGATTACCATTGCCATAACGCCTTTCAGCAAGAGCGCAAAGTGGGGCTACTACCCTGCCATCGTGTGGGCACGTGTGATGTGCGCCATCGCCTTTGTGCGCGTACGCATCGTGGGGCGGCACTTGTACGACACGAAACAATCGTACATTTTTGTCTCCAACCACCAAAGTGCCTACGATATTTTCCCGATTTACGGCTACATCGGCAGTCGGTTTGTGTGGATTATGAAGCAGGAGATACAGAAAATTCCCTTGGTAGGCAAAGCCTGCGAAGCCGTCGGACACATTTTCATCGACCGTAGCAGTGCCATCAAATCGAAGCGCAGCATGGAGGCCGCCGAACGCAAACTGCGCAACGGCTTGTCGGTGGTGCTGTTTCCCGAAGGCAGCCGTACACGCGACGGCGCACTTGGGCGTTTCAAACGGGGAGCATTCAGCATCGCGGCCGACCTGCATTTGCCCGTGGTGCCAATAACGATAAACGGCGCGTACGACGTGCTTCCGGCTGGGTCGTGCCTCATCAAACCGGGGAGAATCGAACTCATATTCCACCAGCCGCTCGACACCAGCGAACTGACCATCGACAATCTCAACGCATTCATCGAGACGACGCGCAACATCATCGCCAACGATCTGAAAAATTGAAAAAAATCACCGTTATACTAATTGGTGTGCTGATGGCCATGCCGCTGTTGGCGCAGCACTACTCTACCAAATCGAAAACGGCCATCGACCTGTTCGAACGCGCACGTCTGTCGTACAGTGCCCGCGAACGTGCCGAACTGATTCAGAAAGCCATCGACAAGGACAAAAAATTTGTGGAAGCCTACTGGCTGCAGGCGCAGGAAGCGTTGCGCAAAAAGGACAGCCAACGCGCCTTGCAGATTCTGAGCAAAATCGACACGCCCAAATCAGCACGCCTGAGCGAAACGCAAGGCATGATAGCCGAAATTCTCTATCTCGACGGTCGCTACCAAGCCGCCATCGACAAGGCCGAAGCCATCGCCGACGACGGCTACGCACACATCAAGGACGAGATGCTGAAACGCTTTCGGAACGCCCTCGAATTGAGCCAAAATCCCGTGCCGTTCGACCCCGTGAACCTGAAAGCCATCAACACACGCTTCGACGACTATTTTCCGAGCATCACCGCCGATGGACAGATGATTTCGACCACCGTTTTGGTCGAAGAAGCCGACTACTACAAGCAAGAAGACCTCTATTGGAGCCGCAAACGCAACGGCGTGTGGCAAATAGCGCGCCCGCTCGACCTGCCCATGAACACGCCACAAAACGAAGGCTCGCAAAGTTTCTCGGCCGACGGACGCTACATGTTTTTCGTGGCGTGCGACCGCAAAGAGGGCGTCGGCAGTTGCGACATCTACTATGCCCTGCGCATGGGCAACTCGTGGAGCCAACCCATCTGCATCGGCGCACCCGTGAACACACCTTATTGGGAGAGCAATCCCGTGCTATCGCCCACAGGCGACGAACTCTTTTTTGTGTCGAATCGACCTCCCAACATCGGCGGAAAAGACATCTGGCACTGCCGCGTGGAGATGCTCGACAACGGATTGCTCCGCTTCTACGATGCCGAAAATCTTGGCAAACCCATCAATACCGAAAAAGACGACTACGCGCCGTTCATTCACGCTGATAATCAGACACTTTACTTCGCTTCGAACGGTCATTACGGACTTGGACGGAGCGACATCTTCGTGGCGCGGCGCAACGCCGACGGCTGGAGCCAACCGCAAAACATCGGCTACCCCATCAACACCAACGGCGACGAGGCTGGTTTCGTGGTGAACGCCGCCGGCGACAAAGCCTATTTCTCGTCGGACAAGGTAGAAGACAACGGCCAACGGCTCGACATCTACGAAATAACATTGCCCGAAAATGTCCGTCCGCAACCGATGGCGTTTGTGGCTGGGCGCACGTTCAACGCTGCAACGGGCAAAAATGTGGACGCGCGCATCGAGATTTTCGACACGCACACCTCGGCCAAAATCTACGAATCGCTCTCCGACAAGCGCGATGGCGCATTTACGGCTTACCTCCCGCCCGACGGCCGTTTTGGCATCAACGTGCGGCGGCAAGGCTACCTGTTCTACTCTGGCAACATCGCATCGACGGCCGATTCGCTGAACATTGCCCTGCAACCGGCCAAAGCGGGCAGCAAAATCGTGCTACACAACCTGTTTTTTGCTTTCAATTCGGCCAAAATCGAAGTGGAATCGGACAAAGAAATCGCTCTGCTGGTCGATTTTATGCGCCAAAATCCTAAAATTCGCATCGAAATCACGGGACACACCGACAATGTCGGCACCCAAGCCTACAACCTGCAACTGAGCCAAGCGCGCGCCGACGCTCTGCGCCAAACGTTGATAGAACGTGGCGTGAATGCCGAACGCATAGTTGCCCACGGACACGGTTGCGCCGAACCGATAGCCACGAACGACACCGACGAAGGTCGCCAAACCAACCGCCGCGTCGAAATCGAAATACTTGAATAATTAGGTTAGAGTTTAGAGGTTATAGGTTAGAGTTTTTTCTGAAATTTGGTTGCGAATGGCTATTGTTTGTTTATTTTTACGCTCTCTTCGCAAATAGATAACACGCTATGAAACAACAAGATAACGATTGGAAAAGCCGTTTGAATGTGGTCTATTCCACCAACCCCGATTTTGCCTATCAACATGCGCACGATTTCGACGAGCCGACCACGCTTCCGCCGCAGCAACAGCAGTTGCACGTGCAACTCGAACGGCACCATCGGGGCGGCAAGGCCGTTACGCTTGTGTCGGGGTTTGTGGGCAGCGACAGCGATTTGAAAGCACTCGGCAAAACACTGAAAACGAAATGCGGCGTGGGCGGTTCGGCCAAGGAAGGCGAAATCATCGTTCAGGGCGAACTGGTCGAAAAGGTGAAGACGTTGTTGGTAAGTTTGGGCTACAAAGTGAAATGAGCAACTCTTGTGCCATCGAACGCCATCCGTGGCAGCCTTTCGCGCCGGCCAACGCACGTCTGCTGATATTGGGCAGTTTCCCGCCGCCGCGCGTGCGCTGGTCGATGGATTTCTACTACCCCAACTTCCAAAACGACATGTGGCGCATCGTCGGGCAGTGCTTTTTTGGCGACAAAAACCACTTCGTCGTCAGTGAGCAAAAGGCGTTCGACTACGACAAAATTGTGCGCTTCTGCACCGAACACGGCATTGCGCTGTACGACACAGCCACGGCCGTCAAACGGCTGCAAGCCAACGCTTCGGACAAATTTCTGGAAATAGTGGCACCGACCGACCTAAACGCGCTGCTGTCCGCCATGCCGCTGTGCCGCGACATAGTCGTAACGGGCGAAAAGGCTGCCGAAACCGCCGCTGCGCAACTGCATTGCGCCACGCCAGCCGTTGGAAAATGGACAGCCTGCACCTGTGCCGAACGCCCTGTGCGACTGCATCGTATGCCATCGTCGTCGCGCGCCTATCCGCTGGCGCTGGACAAAAAAGCCGCCATTTACGGGCGACTTTTCAGCGAGATTTTTCCATGAAAAAACTGCGGCAAATTTCGGCTTGTCGCAGTTAAAGTTTTTCTTTAATAATCGCTCGCAATTATTTATTTAGCAGCACTTTCAGGCAGCGTTCGAGGCCATCGACCCAATACGGAATGTCGATGCCGTAGGTTGCCTTGATTTTGGCTTTGTTCAGCACGCTGTAGAACGGTCGCGGTGTGCGGTAGGCGTAGTCTTTCGACTCGATGGGCGACACCGTGCAGGCAATGCCGGCCAAACGGAAAATCATGGTTGTGAAATCGTACCAACTGCACACGCCCTCGTTGGTGAAATGAAAAATGCCAGGAACAAAGCGTTCGGCAGTTACGATTTGCAGAATGGCGGCGGCCAAATCGGCGGCGTAGGTGGGCGTGCCTATCTGGTCGAACACCACATTCAGATGGTCGCGCTCGCTGCCAAGGCGCAGCATGGTCTTCACAAAATTATTGCCAAAGCCCGAATAGAGCCACGCCGTGCGCACAATCAGCGCATCGGGGCACGCCTCCAACAGCGCACGTTCGCCATCGAGTTTGGTTTTGCCATAGACCGTGTTCGGCCCCACGGGCATATCTTCGGTATAGGGCACATGTCCCAAGCCATCGAACACATAATCGGTAGAAACATGCACGATTTTCAGCCCATGTGCGTGCGCCACTTCGCCCAGATTGCGCACTGCATCGCAATTGATTTTGCGGCAAAGCGGCTCGTCGTCTTCGGCCTTGTCCACAGCCGTATAAGCGGCGCAATTCACCAGCACATCGGGACGGTGTTGGCTTACAAAAGCATCGATGGCATCGCGGTCGCAAATATCGAGCGTATCGACATCGGTAAAAACCGCTTCCAGAGCGGGATAGCGTTGTAACGCCACGCGCATCTCGTTGCCCAACTGACCGTATGCGCCCGTAATCAAAAGTTTCATCACAAATAGTTTTTTTCGGGTGCAAAGTTACGCTATTTTTTGCAAAATTGTTCGTTTTTCGTGCGTAAAAGGCAAAAAAAAGACGTTTTTTGCGGCATAAATTTTCAGTATCGATTTTTTGTTGTACCTTTGTACGTTTGTAGAAAAATTTTTCAAAAAAAGATGGCAACGATAAAACCTTTCAAGGGCGTGCGTCCGCCCAAAACGTTGGTCGAACGTGTGGCTTCGCGCCCCTACGACGTGTTAAATTCGGACGAAGCGCGCGCCGAAGCGGCTGGCAATGCCATGTCGCTCTACCACATCATCAAGCCCGAAATCGATTTTCCGGCAGGTACCGACGAACACGACCCGCGCGTGTATGCCAAAGCCGCCGAAAATTTCAAAAAATTTCAGGATAACGGCTGGCTGGTGCAGGATACGGACGACCACTACTACGTCTATGCGCAAACCATGAACGGCAAAACGCAATACGGACTCTGCGTGGCTGCTTCGGTAGACGACTACATGACGGGCAAAATCAAAAAGCACGAACTCACGCGCCGCGACAAAGAGGAAGATCGCATGAAGCACGTGCGCATCAACAACGCCAACATCGAACCCGTGTTTTTCGCCTATCCGCACAACGACGAATTGGACGCCATCGTAGCCCGAACCACCGCTCACGAGCCGGAATACGATTTCGTGGCACCCGACGGTTTTGGCCATCACTTTTGGGTAATCAGCAATGCCGACGACATACGCCGCATCACGGCTATTTTTGCAGCCATGCCGGCACTCTACATCGCCGACGGGCACCATCGCTCGGCCGCGGCCGCCTTGGTGGGCGACGAACGTCGCCGCCAAAATCCGCACCATCGTGGCGACGAAGAATACAACTACTTTTTGGCCGTCTGCTTCCCCGACAACCAACTCACAGTCATCGACTACAACCGCGTGGTGAAAGACCTGAACGGCCTCACAGAACAGGAATTTCTGGCAAAATTGGCCGAGAATTTCGACATCGAAGACAAGGGCGCGGACATTTACAAACCCGTACGGCTGCACAATTTCGGGCTTTATCTGGGCGGACATTGGTATTCGCTCACGGCGCACCCCGACACCTACGACGACAACGACCCGATAGGCGTGTTGGACGTAACCGTGTCGTCGAACCTGATTTTGGACAAGATTTTAGGCATAAAAGACCTGCGAAGCGACAAGCGTATCGATTTTGTAGGGGGCATTCGCGGGCTTGGCGAACTGCAACGACGCGTCGATAGCGGCGAAATGCGCATGGCCTTGGCACTTTACCCCGTCTCGATGGAGCAAATCATACGCATTGCCGACTCGGGCAACATCATGCCGCCCAAAACCACATGGTTCGAACCCAAACTGCGCTCTGGACTCGTCATTCATAAAATTAACAATTAAAAATGAATAATGAATAATATCGCTGAATAAAGAATAAAGAATAAAGAATAAAGAATAAAGAATAAAGACAAAAGACTCTGACTAAGACGATGACTTGGGCGGTGAGCCTGTCGAACCGCAATCTTCAAATCTTCAAATCGATAACCAGAAACTAGAAACCAGAAAAAATCCACAGACCAACACTAATGCGTTAAACTCATCAACTTAATTTGGACACTGAAACAACCATAGTAATCCGCACTTACACCGATTTGGCTTCGGCGCAATACGCTGTGGCGATGTTGGCCGACGCAGGCATCGACGCTTTCGTGGGCGACCGCAATTGGCTGCAACTTTACCCCATGTTTGCCCAGCAAGCCGACGGCTACAAACTGCATATTTTTGAACGCGACGCTGCCAAAGCCACCGAAATTTTGGACGCCATAGACCATGAAACGAACTATTGAACTCATCTGTCTGATAGCGTGCGTGTGCGCTGCCTGCACACACCGCCCCACCGACCAAGAACGCGCACAAGCGTTCATCGATTCGGCACAAACGCTCTACACTGCGGGCAAACTCGAAGCCGCCAAATTTCAGTTGGATTCGGTGCATCAGAATTTCCCGAAATTGGTTGCCTACCGCCGCCAAGCCGACACCATTGCGTGGAAAATAGAACTGCGCGAGATAGCCCGAAACCTGACTTATGTCGACAGTCTGTTGCCGCAAAAAATGGCCGAAGCCGAAGCGCAGCGCAAACCGTTTCTGTTCGAGAAAAACGATAAATTCCAGCAATACGGCACCTACACCTACCGCCTGTTGCGCACCGAATGGAACCTCGAACGCAACTATGTGAAGCCCTACACCGACGAAATCGGACAAATGTACGTCGTGGCGCACTACTGCGGCAAGCCCATCGACTACGACCGCATCAGGCTGTCGGTGGACGACATCTTTGCCGAAAGCCACCCAGCCGCGGGCAGCGACAAAAACACATTCACCGACCTTGGCATAACGCACGAAACCGTGCTTTTCCGCTCCGAACTGCTGGGGCAACTGCCCGATTTTTGGACGGCACACCAAGACGAAAAGGTGAAAGTAACATTCGTAGGCAAAAAAAATTACGCCTACACGCTCACAACCGAAGAATTGAAGGCGTTTGTCGCCACATACCAACTCGCCACTACCCTTTCGGACATCGCAAAACTGAACGATTTGCAACAACGCTCGCTTGTGCGACAAAAAATTTTGAGAGCAAAGACAACGGAATAAATTAGGTTCAATCTGAAATCATCATGATTCTCGACTCGATACACAACGCCGACCGCTACGCCGCCTTGCATCCGCTGCTGAAGCAGGCGTTCGATTTTGTGGCAAACGCCGACGTGGAAAATTTGCCCGACGGGCGCATCGTTTTGGACGGCGACAACCTGTTCGTTACCGTGGCAACGAACGAAGGCAAACGCACGGCACCGCTCGAAGCACACCGCGCCTACATCGACATACAGATGCCCATCTCGGCCACCGAAACCATGGGCTGGCGACCAACCGCCGACTGCCACGCAACGCTTCAACCCTACGATGCCGAACGCGACATAGCATTTTTTGCCGACGAATACGCCACCAAATTTCAAGTGGCGCAGGGACAATTTGTCATCTTTTTCCCCGAAGATGCGCACGCGCCCGCAATGGCACAAAATTTGCTTAAAAAGTTGGTAATCAAAGTGAAAATAAAAGCACCAAAATAAAAAATGGAAAATTCTTTGAAAATCATCAAAAAAGACCCGTTGCTCGAACCCTACGCCATGGCCTTGCAAGGCCGCCACGACTACGCCGTTTGGAAAGAGAAGGAACTGCTTGGGCGCGACAATCGGTCGCTTTCCGACTTTGCGTCGGGCTATCTCTATTTTGGTCTGCACAAAATCAAACGCAATTGGTTTTTGCGCGAATGGGCTCCAAACGCCACCGCCATCTATGTGATTGGCACATTCAACGATTGGCAGAAAAACGAGAATTACCGCCTGCAACCGCTCGAAAATGGCATTTGGGAAGGACGTTTCTCCGAAAAAGCCATGCAGCACGGCGACCTGTTCAAACTGCTCGTCGAATGGAATGGCGGCTGCGGCGAACGCATACCGGCGTGGGCAAGGCGCGTGGTTCAGGACGAGAACACCAAGATATTTTCGGCACAAGTGTGGATGCCAGAACACGAGTACAAATTCCGCGTGAAACACTTCAAACCGCAAACGCAGCCGCTGATGATTTACGAATGCCACATAGGCATGGCCACCAATCAAGAAAAAGTGGGCACCTACGACGAGTTTCGCGAAAATGTGCTGCCACGCATCATACGCGACGGCTACAACTGCATACAGATAATGGCCATACAAGAGCACCCCTACTACGGGTCGTTTGGCTACCACGTATCGAGTTTCTTCGCCGCCTCGTCGCGCTTCGGCACGCCCGACGAACTGAAACACCTCATCGACGAAGCGCACCAAAACGGCATCGCTGTGATAATGGACATTGTGCATTCGCACGCCGTGAAAAACGAGGTCGAAGGGCTCGGACGTTTCGACGGCACACCCTATCAATACTTCCACGGAGGCGACCGCCGCGAACACCCCGCTTGGGACTCGCTCTGCTTCAACTACAACAAAAACGAAGTGCTGCACTTCCTGCTGTCGAACTGCAAATTCTGGCTCGAAGAGTACCATTTCGACGGATTCCGATTCGATGGCGTAACCTCGATGATATACCGCAACCACGGACTCGGACAGAATTTTGGCAACTACGCCGACTACTACAACATGAACCAAGATGGCGACGCACTTTGTTACCTCACGCTCGCCAACAAACTCATACACGAAGTCAATCCGAACGCCATCACCATAGCCGAAGAGATGAGCGGCCTGCCCGAACTCGCCACGCCATTCAAGGACGGCGGCATGGGATTCGACTACCGCATGGCCATGGGCATTCCCGATTTTTGGATAAAATACATCAAAGAGGTGAAAGACGAAGATTGGAAAGCCGGCCACATCTTTTGGGAAATGACCAACCGCCGCGACGGCGAGAAAACCATCTCGTATGCCGAAAGCCACGACCAAGCACTCGTGGGCGACAAAACCATCATCTTCCGCCTCATCGACTCCGACATGTATTGGCACATGCAGAAAGGCGACGAAACATTCCGTGTGAACCGTGGCATCGCGCTGCACAAAATGATTCGGCTCATCACCGCATCGACCATCAACGGCGGCTACCTCAACTTCATGGGCAACGAATTTGGCCACCCCGAATGGATCGATTTCCCGCGCGAAGGCAATGGCTGGTCGTACAAGTACGCACGCCGCCAATGGGAACTCGTGGACAACGACCGTCTGCTTTACCACGACCTGAACGCGTTCGACAACGCCATGGTGCGGCTCATCGAGAGCGAAAAGAAATTCAACGAAACGCCCATCGAAAAAGTGTGGGACAACGAAGGCGACCAACTTGTGGCCTACCGCCGCCGCGACCTGCTCTTCGTATTCAACTTCAACGGACAGAAATCGTTTATCGACTACGGCATTCTGGTGAAAAAAGGTGCGTACAAAGTGGTGCTCAACACCGATGCCAAGCAATTCGGCGGCTTCGGCTTCAGCGACGACAGCATAACGCACTACACGCAGCCAAGCCATCTGAAAAACAAAGAGTGGCTCAAACTCTACATTCCGAGCCGCTCGGCACTCGTGCTGCGCCTGCAATAGACGCACATATCCGACAGACAGGGATAAAAAAGTAAATCCGACCAAAAAAGGTCGGATTTTACTTTGCTTTGGCGGTGCGGACGGGACTCGAACCCGCGACCCCCGGCGTGACAGGCCGATATTCTAACCAGCTGAACTACCGCACCAAGAGGATTTGCCTCTCAAAAGCGGTGCAAAGGTACAACATTTATTCGGACTGACAAACTTTTTGCCCGTTTTTTTTCAAAAAAAGCGCAAAAGTCTGACTATCAGCACCAGTTTAGAACGTATATTTGGCGGCAACCGTCGGACAACACTTGAAACCGTTGACCGAACTGAAGTTTACGCTCATCTCCACTTCCGAACCGATGGCGATGCAAGGGCGGATATTCCACCAGATTTGCGGCTCGGCGATGAACACAAACCGCGAATCGACGGGCTTGTCGAGTTCGTGCGCGTGCGCGTCGTAGATATTGGTGTTGCGCTCGTACCAAAAATCGGCAAAGCCGGCAAACGTAAAGCGATTTTTCCACCAACTGATGCTCCAAACCGCCGTCAGTTGAAACGAGGCGGGCTCTTTGCCCATGATATATTTGTAGAGTGCTTTCAGATTGTAAGTGCGTGTGTAGTCGTCGCTATGCAGAAAATAGTCGAAACCAGCGAGAAACGCATTGTTTATCGCCACGCCCGACGAGCCGTTGCCGTTATCGACAGCAAAAAAGCCGCCATTGTACTCGATTTGCACGCTTATCGGCACCTTTTTCGAGAGCGAAAAACAACGCGCCACCTCCATGTAGGCAAGTCCTGGGTTGCTATAGGTGCCGTTCGTAACCTTGGTTTTCGATTTGAAATTGTAGTCGAAATCGACAAAAATGAAGGTATTTCCCAACTTGTCGGGTTTGAACATTTCGAATGTAGTGGTAACATAATTGCGCCCTGCGCCAAAGTCGTAATGTACCTGAAAATTCTGCGCAGCAAGAAAAAAAGGCGAAAGGCAAAAGAGCAGAAAAATGCTTTTTTTCGAAAAAACGGGGTGTTTCATTGTGTTGAGGTTCTGTTTGGTTATGCGTTCGATGTGCTAAAATTACAATTTAATAGTTTGACAAATGCCTGTAATTCAATCATTTGCAATGATATACGACGGTAAAAAAGCCATTGTTTTGAAAAATACTTTCAGTTTTTAGAAATTATGCTGTAAAGCATAACTTTTTATTTGAAGGCTTGTTCAAAAGGTCGTACCTTTGCAGTGTAAGAAGATACAAGACCAAATCTTTTTTACCTTAAAACCTAATACTGAAAAATTATTGTGGAAAAGTCTCTTTGTGAAAAGGGGCTTTTTTTTGTGCGACAAAGGTATGCTTTTTATGCTTACATACCAAATCGACACGAAAGTTGGCGCAAAATGCGGTACTTTCAGTTTTTTTTTGTATATTTGCAGACTTTAACCAGAAAAACACAAAAAAAATGCGAACAAAAAAAATCGAAATCGACGTAGAGGTTCTTGCATACGAAGAACTCTGCGAGGCCGATCGCCAGCTGGTCGATGCGGCCAAAGAGGCCACGAAACGGTCGTACGCTCCATACTCGAAATTCAGCGTAGGCGCAGCGTTGCGGCTTGCCAACGGCGAAACCATACAAGGCTCGAACCAAGAGAACTCGGCCTTTCCGTCGGGTTTGTGCGCCGAACGCGTAACCATGTTCTACGCCAACTCGCGCTATCCCGATGTAGCGCCTTGTGCGTTGGCTATTGCCACGTTTACCGGTGGCGAATTTCTGCCCGACCCCATCACGCCATGCGGTGCGTGCCGTCAGGTATTGGTCGATAGCGAAGCGCGCTACGGACAAAACATCGCCGTGTTGCTCTATGGCGCAAAATACATCTACAAACTAAAAAGCGTGCGCGACTTGATGCCGCTTGCATTCGACAAGGAGAGCCTTGTGTAAAAGCAACGGAGGAGAGCATGAAAAAATACACGGTTGAATACGTTTTTGATAAGGTTTCGCCCGCCATTTTGTGGCGATGCATAGCCACTGCCGACGGGCTTGGCTGCTGGTTTGCCGACAAAGTGGAACAGAACGGTAAAGACTTTACTTTCATTTGGAAAAACCATGAGCAGAAAGCGCGTATGCTGCGCCGCACCGACGAGGAGGTGGTGCGTTTTCGCTGGGAAGATGAGCCCACAAGCACCTATTTCGAGTTTGCTATGCACCATGTGGAATTGACGCGCGACGTGGCACTGACCATCACCGATTTTGCCGAAGAAGACGACATCGACGACGCCATACGCTTGTGGAATGCGCAGATAGACGATTTGCGGCGGCTCGCAGGAATGTGAGCGTTGCACACCAATAATATAAGAGAACGGCCGAAAACGACCGTTCTCTTCTTTTTTCAGGAGGAATCAGTAGTTTAGCGGTCGCCCGATGCAGCCGTTGGGCAACGGCAGATGTAGCAGCGTGCAAACCGTCGGGACGATATCGACGGCCAAAGCGTCGGCAACCGTCTTTTTCGGCACGCCATTGCCAACGATATAGACTGGCAGCGTTACGCTTTGCCGGCTCGACACGCCAATGGGTTCGTTGCGGTCGTTCACCTCGAGCCAGCCAGGCAAGAGCGTGAACACGACATCGCCGCACGTGTTTTTGAACGCGCTGTTGTGGATTTTGGCGAGTTCGTCGGTGCTGCAAACGGGCGCGCATTTCATGTCGTCCGACGTGTAGGCGTTGTGTACGCCCTGAAATTCGGTCATGAACTGCGCCACATGGCGTTCCAACTCGTGGCGATCGATGTTTTGCTTGTCGATGAACGTTTTGTTCAGGTAGATGTTGCGGGCAGCGTAGCCGCTCACGTAGCGTCCTTGTCCGTAGATGGCCATCAGATACGAGTTGAGCAATGCCATGGCGCGGCGGGCGTTGAACTGTCCGTTGGGCACTTGCGCTTTCGACAGGCGGCGCAGCGCATCGTTTTCCTGACCGCTACCGACGAAAACAAGCAGCGTATTTTCGAGTCCCACGCTCAAATCGACAGCATCGAGAAAGAGGCGCAAATCCTTGTCGAGCCGCAGGTAGATGTCCTCTTTTTCGGCCGAAAGGAACGCACTACCCTGCTCGTCTGGCAGTTTCACCGAAAATTCGACCATCAGAAAATCGAGGCGCGAATCGATGCCCAATTTTTCGTCGCGCAGGGCACGAATGGCCAAATCCTTCATCAGTGTATTGACGAACGGCGAATGTTTGAAGCGATAGACCTGCTGGGCGAGCGTTTGGCTGGCATCGGGAGCGGAAAACACCTGTTTGTCGGCCGACAGAGGCGCGTTGCGGTAAGTGCCGATGTCGTAGAGCGGTCGCCACTCGTAGAGCAGATAGTTGTCGATGACGTGGCTTTGGTTCACCTTGGCAGCCCACGTGGGCAACCCTTGTCCGTAGAAATCGGTTGTGGCCAAACGTCCCGTTTCGTCGTCGAGCCAAATGGCGGCATCGGCCGTGTGCGCTCCGAAAGCGATTGCGTGGTCGGCATCGAGCGCGACGGCATACGAACGGCAGCCATCGTCGGTGAGTTTTATCACATCGGCGAGCGTGGTTGTGGCCATTTGCCGTGGCGAGAGGTTCAGATTGCTATTGATGCCGTGGAAACGTCCGTCGTGAAAAATCGGCACGAGATTGTCCTCCACCACATCGTAGCGTTGTGTGCCAACCACGCCGTGATAGAACGGCACGCTGCCCGTTGCCAGCGAGGCGAAATCGGCTACCGAGCCGCCATTGGCGTAGTTGCAATAGGCCGCTGGCACCGACAATCCGTCGCCGAGCAGGCGCAAGCCGCCCTTGTCGAACTTGTGCGACAGTGCCGCCAAATGATTCGGTTGCAACCCGTCGATAGCCACCATCACCACCAGCCGCGGCGTGTTTTGCGCCACCAACACGATGGCGACGAGAAGGAGGCACATGGTCAGTGCCATTTTCTTACAAACGGAACGCATTGGGTTGTGAATCAGCACATTTCGATGATGTTCAAAATCACTTCGGAGGCTTTTTGCATTGACTGAATCGGCACGAACTCGTAGCGTCCGTGGAAATTGTGGCCGCCAGCAAAAATGTTTGGGCAGGGCAACCCCATGAACGACAGTTGTGCGCCGTCGGTGCCGCCGCGAATGGGGCGGACTTTCGGTTTCACGCCTGCACGCTCCATCGCCCGTTGAGCCAAATCGATGATGTGCATCACGGGTTCGATTTTTTCGCGCATGTTGTAGTATTGGTCTTTCAGTTCGATGGTGGCTGTGCCTTCGCCGTATTCGGCGTTGATTTTCTTGACCAGATGGCGCATTTCGTCCTTGCGGCTTTCGAAACGTGTGCGGTCGTGGTCGCGAATGATGTAGGTCAAAACCGTCTGCTCCACATTGCCCGTGATGCCGACAAGATGGTAGAATCCCTCGTAGCCTTCGGTATGTTCGGGCGTTTCGAGGCGCGGAAGCATGCCCACAAACTGTTGCGCCACGCGCATGGAATTGAGCATCTTGTGTTTGGCGTAGCCGGGGTGCACGTTGCGCCCGTTGATGGTAACTTTGGCCGAGGCGGCGTTGAAATTTTCGTATTCCAGTTCGCCTATTTCGCCGCCGTCCATGGTGTAAGCCCAATCGGCTGCAAACTTCTGAACATCGAAATGGTGCGGCCCCTGCCCTATCTCTTCGTCGGGTGTGAAGGCCACGCGCACTTTGCCGTGTTCGATTTCGGGGTGTTGTATCAGAAATTCCACGGCGTTCACTATCTCGGCAATGCCGGCTTTGTCGTCGGCACCGAGCAGCGTGCGCCCGTTGGTTACAATCAGATTTTGCCCAACGTAGTGTAGCAATTCGGGGAATTGCTTGGGCGAAAGCAGGCAGCCGTCCTCGGCGTTCAGCACGATGTCGTTGCCGTCGTAGTGCGATACGATGCGCGGTTGAATGTGCTTGCCGCTCATGTCGGGCGATGTGTCCATGTGCGCGATGAATCCGATGGTTGGTTTGGTTTTGCTGGTGTTGGCTTCGAGCGTGGCAAAAACGTAACCGTTTTCGTCGACGGCGGCATCGGCAAGCCCGATGTTTTTCAGTTCGTCGACCAAATAGCGTGCAAAAACCATCTGCCCTGGTGTGCTGGGAGTCAGACCCGTATTTTCGTCGGAAGTGGTGGCAAAGGCCACATATTTCAGAAAACGTTCGGTGATGTCCATATTTTCAAAGTTTTTTTGGGTGTTGTACATTTTTTTGCAAAAATACACTTTTTTGTCGAAATAGCAACGTGTGTTTCGCTTCTTTGTGCCGATTCGTTTTTTTCGGGTTTTCTTTGTATTTTTGCGGTAAATTTGCACGGCTTATGGCACAAAGGCAAGCGTATCGTACGGCATTCGTTCTGAATGTGGTTGTTGTGGCGTTGGAGATGGTGGGTTTTGCCATCACATTCGGCCGCCCCGACGGTGTAGAACATCTGAAATACTACACGCAAGAGAGCAATTTGCTGTTGCTGGTGGCGTGTTTTGTCGCGGCATTGTTTCAATGGCCGGCTTTGCGCTACGGGCGCGACATTCCTATCGGTGTGCGGCTGCTGAAATACGTGGCCACCTGCTGCATTGCCGTTACGCTGGCGGTGGTGCTTCTCGTTTTGTCGCCGTCGGAGGTGCCGGCGCGTGGCTGTGCGGGCTATTTCGACACGCTGTGGGGCGACACCAATTTCTATTTTCATTTTGTCTGCCCAATTTTGGCCATCGTCAATTTTGTTTTCTTCGAAAAAGACGCCGCTTTTCGTCCGAGAGTGGCTCTCGTGGCACTGCTGCCGACGGTTTTGTACGCCGCCATCGCTATGGCACTGAACATCGCTCGACTGACGGTGGGGCCATACTTTTTTCTGCATGTTTACGAACAGCCCGTCTATATGTCGGTGTTTTGGTGCGTAGTGGTTTTGGGCGGCGCATACGCTTTGGCCTACGCGCTCTATCGTGCTAACAAAACGAGGATTTAGGCATGGATTTTCTGTCGTCGTCGGAACATATTTCACGCGAATACTGTTGCACTGTCGTCCAGATAGGCGAAATTGCGCCCATCGAAGGAGCCGATTTTCTTGGCAAGACGCTGGTAAACGGTTTTCAGGTGGTGGTACGCAAAGATGCCGTGCACGAAGGCGACGTGCTTGTCTATTGTCCGATAGAAACGGTGCTGAACGCCGATTTTTTGGCAGCCAACAACGCTTTTGCGCTCAGCGAGCGGCTGCTGAACGCCAACTTCAGCGAGGTGCAGCGGCTCATCGACCGCGGACAACGGCAGGAAGCCCAACGCCGAGTGGGTTTGTTCGGCAAAAACGGGCGCATCAAGATGGTGCGGCTGCGTGGCGAAGTGTCGATGGGCTGCCTTTTCCCGTTCAGTTACTTTGCCAATTGGCTCGGTGCCGACAAAGCGGCCATCGACCAGCAAGCGCATATCGGGCAGGATTTCGACACGGTGGCGGGAATTCCGTTTATCAAAGCATACGTGCCGCCATTCAGCAGCCGACGGATAGAACGCTCCAACAAACACAACAAAAAACTGAAAAAATGGTCGCGGCTGATTCCGGGCGAATTCACCTTCCACTACGACACCGAGATGCTCAACCGCGAGATTAGGCGCATCAAGCCGACCGACCGCATCGCCATCAGCGTGAAGGTGCACGGCGCAAGCATCTGCATCGGCAATGTGCGGGTGAAAAAGCCCAAACAATTCAAATCGAAATGGTTCACGCGCCTGTACCGACTTTTGCCCGCACGTTGGCAAAAATACGACATCGGCTACGATTTGGTCTATGCGTCGCGCACCATCGTGAAAAACGTAGAACTGAACCCACACCGCAATGCAGGCTTCTACGAAACCGACATTTGGTGCGAATATCACGATTTGTTGCTCGGAAAAATTCCCGCTGGCGTGGAGATTTTCGGCGAAATAGTGGGCTACATCACCAGCACGCCGCAACTGCTGCAGCCCGGCTACGACTATGGCTGCGCCGAAGGCACCAACAAAATGATGCCCTATCGCGTGTCGATAAAACAGGGCAACGGCACGCACCGCGAACTGAACATCGACGAAGTGCGCCAATGGACGCTCGACCTGATGGCGCGCTATCCCGAAATAGCCGACCGCATCATGCCGATAGAAGTGCTCTATTGCGGCACGCTGCGCCAACTCTACCCGCATATCGACGTAACAACCCACTGGCGCAACGGCATTTTGGCCGCCATGATGGCCGACCGCGAACGTCTCGGCATGGAAGAGGACGAACCGTTGTGCCGCAACCGAGTGCCGCGCGAAGGCATCATCGTGCGCATACAAAACGACCGAAAAAACGAGGCTTTCAAACTCAAATCGTTGCGTTTTCTCGAGATGGAAGCCGCCAAAATAGACCAAGGCGAAGTCGATTTGGAATTGCAGCAAAGCAATTACTGACAAAAAAAACGTATCTTTGCAGATTATGAAAGCCATCGACGATTTTCTGACGCAACACGGCTATCCACGCTTCGAACTGAAAGCCGTGCTGTTCGATATGGACGGCGTGCTGTTCGATTCTATGCCATTTCACGCACGCGCTTGGGCCAAAACATTTCAAAACCACGGATTCGACTTTTCGGAATACGACGCCTACCTCAACGAAGGGCGCACGGGCGAAGCCGTCATCAACGAGTATTTTCAGCAAAAATTCGGCCGACCGGCCACCAAAGCCGAAAGCGACCAACTCTACGCCGAAAAAGGTCAATTGTTCGTAGAATGCGGTGCCGTGCAACCCATTGCCGGCGTGTACGAACTGCTGCAGCACATCAAAGCGCAAGGATTGGACATTTTCATCGTTACCGGCTCGGCGCAACGCTCGCTGTTCGACACGCTGAACCACCATTTCCCCGACATTTTCGCCAAAGAAAAGATGGTAACCGCTTTCGATGTGAAGCACGGCAAACCCGACCCCGAACCCTATCTGATGGCGCTGCAAAAAGCCCATGTAGAGCCGTGGCAAGCCATGGTAGTCGAAAATGCGCCGCTCGGCGTGCGGTCGGCAGTAGGCGCAGGCATCTTCACCGTAGCCGTGAACACCGGCCCGCTGCGCCCCGAAGAACTCTCGGCTGCCGGAGCCAATCTTGTGCTGCCGTCGATGAAAGAATTGTTGAACATTTTTCAAGCCATATACCGAAACGAACCATGAAAAAGCATCGTCGCACAAGAGCGATAGTCGCACTGCTGATGCTGTCGGTCGTTGCGGCACACGCGCAGACCGATTCCATTGCCGCTGCCGAGCCATCGAGCCGCGACTCCATAGCCGACCTGCTGCCCTTCGACATTGCCAATGCGCACAAAGCCGACATCGACGAAGGCAAAGCGTTGGACAAAAAGAAGATGGAGAAAACCGACTACATTCCCGAAATACACGGCACCGTGCGCGGCCGTTACGAATACTGCACCACGCTCAACGCACACCGCTTCCAAGTGCGCAACGCACGCATGAGCATCACGGGCAATGTGCACCCCATAGTGGCCTACAAAGCCGAAATCGACTTTTCCGACAAAGGCTCCATAAAAATGCTCGACGCTTATGCACGCGTATTCCCGGTGAAAGGGCTTGCGCTCACCATCGGACAGATGAAAGTGCCGTTCAGCACCGACAATCTGCGCAGCCCACATCTGCAGTATTTTGCCAACCGCTCTTTCTTGGTAAAAGAGACCGCTGGCACACGCGACGTCGGATTCACGGCGGGCTACACGCTGAAAGAAAAATTTCCTTTCTCGGTGGTGGCTGGCATCTACAACGGCACAGGACTGACGCAGCAAAAAGTGTGGAAAAAGCAGATGTGTTACTCGGCGCGCGCCACATTCGACCCGTGCAAATACATCAATTTCTCGCTCAATTTTCAGTCGTTCGACCCCGATTCGGTACGCATGAACGTGTACGATGTCGGCTTTTACACCAATTTCTACGACGTTCACATCGAGGCGGAATATCTCTGTAAAACCTACGAAAAAAATGCATTCAAAGTGTCGCATGCCTTCTCGGGCTTCGTCAATTACGACCTGAGATTGCCCAAAGTATTCAGCAAAATATCGTTTTTGGCACGCTACGACATGATGACCGACCACAGCCACGGCTACAACGAATCCAATGGCCGTTTCAACATCGACGATGTGGCGCGCCAACGCATCACTGCTGGCGTAACGTTGAGCCTGTCGCGGCCATTCTTCGCCGACCTACGCATCAACTACGAAAAATACTTCTACGACGATTGGGCGATGGCCGACGATGCCAACAAAGACAAACTCGTCGTCGAGATGGTTGTACGATTCTAATACACAAACACTATGTATAGCAATTTCAAAAAACACCTGCAAACCGAACTTGCCGACATCGAGGCGGCCGGACTCTACAAAAACGAACGGCTGATATGCTCGCCGCAAAGCGCAGAAATACGCGTAAACAACCAAACCGTGCTGAATTTTTGCGCCAACAACTACCTCGGTTTGGCCGACAATCCCGAACTGATTGCCGCCGCCAAACAAGCCATGGACGAGCGCGGCTACGGCATGTCGTCGGTGCGGTTTATCTGTGGCACACAAGACCTGCACAAACAGTTGGAAGAGGCCATCGCACGCTTCTTCGGCACCGAAGATGCCATTCTCTATGCCGCCTGTTTCGATGCTAATGGCGGCGTGTTCGAGCCGCTGCTCACCGACGAAGATGCCATCATCTCCGACACACTCAACCACGCCTCCATCATCGACGGCGTGCGGCTCTGCAAAGCACAACGCCTACGCTACGCCAATGCCGACATGGCCGACCTCGAAACACAACTGCAAGCCGCGCAGCAATGCCGTTTTCGCCTCATCGTAACTGACGGCGTATTCTCGATGGACGGCAACGTCTGCCCGCTCGACAAAATCTACGCGCTCGCCGAAAAATACGATGCCATGGTGATGGTCGACGAAAGCCACTCGGCCGGCGTGGTGGGACGCACAGGCCGCGGCGTAACCGAACTGTTCGACCTGCGCGGCAAGATAGAAATCATCACCGGCACGCTCGGCAAAGCATTTGGCGGCGCAGTGGGCGGATTCACCACCGGCCGCAAAGAGATTATCGACCTGCTGCGCCAACGCTCGCGCCCCTACCTTTTTTCGAACTCGCTGCCGCCCATGATTGTAGCCGCAGGCATCAAAATGTTCGAAATGATGGACTCGACCAACGAACGCCAAGAGCAACTGCACGCCAACACCGACTATTTCCGCGACCGTATGCTGGCCGCTGGCTTCGACATCAAACCCACGCAATCGGCCATCTGCGCCGTGATGCTCTACGACGCACGGCTGTCGCAACAGTTTGCCGCACGTTTGCAGGACGAAGGCATCTACGTTACCGGATTCTACTACCCCGTCGTGCCGAAAGGACAGGCGCGCATCCGTGTACAAATCTCGGCAGCGCACAAACGCGAACACCTCGACAAATGCATCGCCGCATTCATCAAAATCGGCAAAGAGCTGAAAATAATTAGCAATTAGCAATTAGAAGTGAGGAGTGAGGAGTTTTTTTAATTGACAATTGATAATGGATAATTGATAATTGAAACATTCAATGATTCAATTCTGTCCCTCTGCCGAGCGCAGCGAGGATAGGGGGACGAGGAGCGCAGCGACGGAGGGGGTTAATACCAATTAAGAATTAAGAATTTTTTCGATAAGCGAGAGCAGAGTCAAACTTGTTTGAACTATGCCGAGCGTAGAAAAAATGCGCGCAGCGAA